>JASIDM010000032.1 GCA_030044695.1 Thermoplasmata archaeon | reverse complement strand
CGCTTCGGCACGAACCAGATGTCGGTGATCAGGTAGCGGGGACGGTCCGTGAACCGGGCGACGACCGGCATGCCGACGTAGATCTCCGACTCGACGCAGTCCTTCAGCCGGACCAGGAGGACGCTGTCGACCCCGTCGAACTCCACGAGCGCGAGGTTGTACGGCGTCTCCTTGAGGAACGCCTCGCTGCCGAAGTGGCACGTCGTCCACGAGTGCAGCCGCCCCTCCTTGGGGAGGTCGAACCACTCGGTCGGCTTGCCGCAGACCATGCAGTGCGATCGCGGGGTGGCGTAGCGGAAGCCGCAGCGCGCGCCGGTGCACCGCGAGCCCCGCAGCTTCCCCTCGGCCAGGCCGAGGAAGAACGGCGAGTCCTCCGCGTAGCTGTGGATGTAGTCGATGGCGTAGGGGAAGCGGATGACGAGGCTCTCGACGCCCTGGGCGTCGCGGAAGATCGCCGCCCCGCTCCGGCCGAGCTCCTCCTGGACGTCGCGGAACTTCTCGAACCGCTTCGGAGGCTCCACGGTCAGAACCCCCGCTCCAGGATCGAGACGGTGACCGAGGAACCTGTCCCCGCGTGGCTGTGGATCGCCCCACGTCGAGCGTCGGCGATCTGCAGGGTCCCGTCGCCGAAGTGCTGGCGGATCGTCCCCTGGAGCTGCCAGAACGCGAACACCGCCTGCATGAGCCCGGTCGCCCCGACCGGATGCCCGCAGGCGATCAGCCCGCCCGAGGGGTTCACGGGGATCTCGCCCGCCTTCGGGACCTCCAGCCCGTAGTCGATCCCCTTGAGGAACGGGGCGCCGGAGAGGGTGAAGTCGTACCCCTCCCCGTAGCGGCAGAGCCCGAGGTCCTCGTAGGTCTGGATCTCGCTGGAGGCGTAGGCGTCGTGCAGCTCGATGAAGTCGAGCTCCCGCTTCGGGTCGGTGATACCGGCCATGCGATACGCCTCCTGGCCGGCGCTCCGACCGGCGCGGAAGGAGTGCACCCCGGGGTACCGCAGTTTCGCGTAGTCGGAGGCCCGCTCGTGAGGAAGGAGGGGTACCTTCCCGAACGGCCGGTCCGCAAGTCGCATGGTGTCGGTCCCGCAGCCGACGCCGGTGATGCGGACCGGCTTGTCGGTGAACTCCTTCGCCCGCGCCTCGTCGCAGAGGAGGACCACGGCGGCCCCGTCCGACATCGTGCAGATCTGCTCGCGCGTCAGCGGGTAGGAGATCATCTCCGAGCGCAGGACGTCCTCGACGCTCACGCGCTTGGGGTACTGCGCGTAGGGGTTGTGCAGCGCGTTGCGGTGGTTCTTGACCGAGACCCAGCTCATGATCCGCTGCCCTTCGGCGATCGCCAGCCGCTGGGCCTCCCGCTCGTCGCGGACCTTGGCGAACTTGCCCAGGCGGAGGTACTCGTAGATGTGCCGGATCACCATCAGGGCGTAGTAGCCGGTGTAGAACCCCCCCAGCGGGAAGTCGAAGTTCGTGTCCGAGGCGAGCGCGATGAACTCGTTCCCCTTCCAGGTCGCGACGCGGCTCATCGTCTCGTAGCCGGCGGCGAGGCAGACGTCCATGCGCCCGCTAGCGACCGCCTCGTACGCCGCTTGGAAGCACTCGCCCCCGGTGGCGCCCCCCCACTCGATCCGTACCGAACCTTTCGGGTTGAGGCCCAGGTAGTCCTGGACCATGCTCGCGGCCTTCAGCTGGCGGGAGAAGTGGTCCGAGAAGTAGGAGATCCGCGTCCCGTCGATCCGGTCCTTGGTGAGGTTCGGGATCCCGCGGGCGGCGTAGTCGTAGGCCCGCTTCACCATGAGGCGGAAGTCCATCGCCGGATGCGCCTTGGCGAACTTCGTCACCCCGCCGGTGACCATGTAGACCCGTCGGCCGCCCGAGGACGACGGCGAGGGCGGTCGCGGCCGGGTCGATCGCGGGCGGGCGCGCGGGGACGAGCGGGCGGGCATTGAAGCTCCTCGAGGGCGTAACGGGCGCGCTAGAAAAGGTTCCCGGCCGGTCGGCGCGACGTTTTTCCCCCCGGGCGCATGCTCCGCGCGATGACCGGGCCGGCCGTCAAGCGTGACCTCCTGTCGATCGCCGACGTCGCCGAGGGGCTCGGCGGGCTCCTCGAGCGGGCCGCTCGGCTCAAGGACGAGCGACGTCGCGGTGCCGCGAAACCGAGTCTGCCGGGCAAGCACCTCGCCCTGGTCTTCGAGAAGCCGTCCGCTCGGACCCGGACCTCCTTCGAGGTCGCGATCCGGGACCTCGGGGGGCACCCGATCTACTTCTCCGCGAGCGACCTGCAGATCGGCCAGCGGGAAGCCGTCGCCGATGTCGCCCGAGTGCTCTCCCGCTACGTCGACGCCATCGCCTACCGGGCGTTCCGGCACACCGACGTCGTCGAGCTCGCCCGCTGGGCCAGCGTCCCGGTGATCAACGCCTTGGACGACCTCGAACACCCGTGCCAGGTCGTCGCGGACCTGCTCACGATGCGCGAGCGGTGGCCGAACGGGTTCCGGGGCCGGCGTCTCGCGTGGATCGGCGACGGCAACAACGTCCTGCACTCGCTCCTGCTCGGTGCCGGGGCGGTCGGGCTGAGCGTGACCGCGGCGATCCCCGACGCCTACCGCCCTCGCGCGGAGGTCGTCCGCGCCGCCCGCGCCCTCGCCGACCGCTCGGGTGCCCGGCTCGAGTTCACCGCGTCGCCCGAGGCGGCCGCGAAGGGGGCCGACGCGCTCTACACGGACGTCTGGGTCTCCATGGGCGAGGAGGCGCAACGGGCCGAGCGGGAGCGGGCGTTCGCCGGTTACCAGGTGAACTCGCGTCTCCTCGGGCTCGCGGCGGACGGCGCGTTCGTCCTGCACGACCTGCCCGCCCATCGCGGCCAGGAGATCACCGACGAGGTCCTCGACGGCCCCCGCGCGGCGGTCTGGGACCAGGCCGAGAACCGGCTGCACGCCCAGAAGGCGATCCTCGAGCTGCTGCTCGCGGAGAGGGCCGCCCCGGGGCCGTCGCGCCCACCCCACCGGCGTCGATCGGCCCGGTCCCCGGCGCGACGACGATCCTAGGCCGTCGCGCTGCGCTCGGGGTCGGCCCGAAGACGCACCTTCAGCAGGTGCTCGAGCTTGCGGACGAGGGCATCCGGCGGATGGAGGTCGCCAACCTCGATCTTCAGGACCACCGACTTCTTCTCGTTCAGGCGCTTGGCGAGCTCCTCGGGGGTCCAGGTGAGCCCCTCGCGGGCGTGGCGAACCCGCTGGCCCCAGTCCGGGGCGAGCTCGAGCTCGCCGATCTCCTCGTAGAGGTCACGCTCCTCGAGCCGACGTCGTCCGCTCGTGGGCCGGGCGGGCGCCGCGACCGGCCGACGGCGCTCCGACCCGTCCGCAGCGGGCGGCGCCGCGGGCGGAGGATCGACCGGGGCGCCGAACTTCGCGCAGGCCGGGCAAAGCTGGAGCACGGACTGCTCGATCCGGATCCGGCTCGTCGCGACGACGTCGTTGCCGCACATCTCGCACAGCATCGGTCGGGTACCTTCCTCGAGCTGGCCAGGGGCCGCTCGCGGGGGCGGTACGACGTCTCCCCTCATACCCCCAACGCCCGCCGCCTGGGGCCGGACCGGTCACCGCGGGTCCTCTTCGGCAGGGCGGCGCTCGCCGCCCGGGCCGTTCCGCCGATTTCAGGTGGTCTCTTATAGGTGGACCTTTTGGCCGCGCCCGGAGAGCCCAGCGGATGGCGCAGAAGCCTCACCTGAACATCGTCTTCATCGGCCACGTCGACCACGGCAAGTCCACGACGGTCGGCCGTCTGCTCCTCGACACCGGCTACATCCGACAGGAGGAGATCGACAAGTACCGTGCCGAGGCCGAGGCGAAGGGCAAGGCGACGTTCGAGTTCGCCTGGGTCATGGACGAGCTCAAGGAGGAGCGGGAGCGCGGCGTCACGATCGACATCGCGCACCGCCGCTTTGACACCCAGAAGTACTACTTCACCATCATCGACGCCCCCGGCCACCGCGACTTCGTCAAGAACATGATCACGGGGACGAGCCAAGCCGACGCGGCCGTCCTCGTCTGCTCCGCGGCCGAGGGGATCCAGGAACAGACCCGAGAGCACATCTTCCTGTCCCGGACGCTCGGGGTCACCCAGCTGATCTGCGCGGTCAACAAGATGGACCGGCAGGAGGTCGCCTACTCCGAGAAGAAGTACGAGGAGATCAAGGAGGAGCTGACGAAGCTCCTCAAGAACGTCGGCTACAAGGTCGACCAGCAGGTCACCTTCGTCCCGATCTCCGCCTTCAAGGACGACAACATCAACAAGGCGAGCCCGAACATGGGCTGGTACAAGGGCCCGACCCTGCTCGCGGCCCTGGACGCCCTCAAGGTCCCCGAGAAGCCGACGGACAAGGCGCTCCGGCTCCCGGTCCAGGACGTCTACACGATCACGGGGATCGGGACCGTCCCGGTCGGACGCGTCGAGACGGGCAAGCTGAAGATCGGCGACAAGATCGTCTTCATGCCGAGCGGCAAGTCCGGCGAGGTGAAGACGATCGAGATGCACCACGAGGCGGTGCAGGAGGCGATCCCGGGCGACAACATCGGCTTCAACGTCCGCGGGATCGACAAGAACGACATCCGCCGCGGCGACGTCGCGGGACCGGCGTCGAGCGCTCCGACGGTCGTCGAGAGCTTCATCGCCAACGTCCAGGTCCTCAACCACCCGAGCGTGATCACCGTCGGCTACACGCCCGTCTTCCACTGCCACACGGCCCAGGTCGCCTGCGAGTTCACGGAGCTGCAGAAGCGGCTCGACCCGAAGACCGGCCAGGTCGCCGAGGAGAACCCCCAGACCCTGAAGACGGGGGACGCGGCCGTGGTGAAGATCACCCCGAAGCGACCGCTCGTCCTCGAGAAGTACAAGGAGTTCCCCCAGCTCGGACGGTTCGCGGTCCGGGACATGGGCCAGACCGTCGCGGCCGGCGTCGTCGTCGACGTCAAGAAGCGCGCGTAGGCGCTCGGTCGGACCGGGACCGCGAGGGGGGAGGTCGCCGGATGCCGCAGAAGGCGCGGATCTCCCTCAGCGGGACCGACTCACGGAAGGTCGACTCGATCTGCCGGCAGATCCGGGAGATCTCCCAGAAGACCGGCGTCGCGATCGCCGGCCCGATCCCGCTGCCGACCAAGAAGCTCCGCGTGCCCGTCCGCAAGGGTCCCGATGGGCGGGGCACCAGCACCATCGACCACTGGGAGATGCGGATCCACAAGCGCCTGATCGACCTGGACGCCGACGAGCGGGCCCTTCGCCAGGTGATGCGGATCCAGGTCCCGGACGGCGTGAACATCGAGATCGTCCTGACGGGGTAGGGCGTGTTCGCCCCCGGGGCGGTGCGCCTGGTCGGCCCCGTCGGCGCGCTGGAGGCGGCCGCGGTTGGCCTCACCGTCGCCTACGGCCCGAGCCGGGCGCTGGCCGCCCTCGCCGCGGCCGTCGTCCTCGGCGGCCTCCTGGTGTTCCTGCTCGTCTTCTTCCGTGACCCGGAGCGACGGCCCGGCGACGGGGTCGTCTCCGCCGCGGACGGGCGCGTGCTCGCCGTGGAGCGGGCGGAGGACCGCTGGAGGATCTCCGTCTTCCTCAGCGTCCTGGACGTCCACGTCAACCGGCTCCCGCTGGACGCCACCGTGGAGTCGGTGGAGACCCTGGGCCGTGGGTTCCGGCCGGCCTACTCCCCCGAGGCCCCGTCCAACGTGCAGCGGCGCTACCGGCTGACGACGGAGATCGGGGCGGTGGAGGTCGTCCAGATCACCGGGATCGTCGCCCGCCGGCTCGTCGCCTTCCTCCGTCCCGGGGACCGGGGGAGCAAGGGCGAGCGGTTCGGCATGATCGTGCTGGGATCGCGCACGGACGTCTTCCTGCCCGCCGCTCGCGCGGAGCCGACGGTCCGGGCGGGGGACCGCGTTCGGGGGGGCTCGTCGACGATCGCCCGGCTCCTCCCGTGACCGACCGCTGGCGGATCGGGGCCAACCTCGCGACGCTGGCCAACGGCCTGCTCGGTGTCGGAGCGATCCTCTACACGCTCGCGGGCAACAAGCTCTGGGCGATGCTCCTCATCGTGATCGCGATCGGCTTCGACGGGCTCGACGGGATGCTGTCGCGGCGCAGCGCGCGGCGATCGAGCCGCTTCGGACGGATCGCCGACTCCGTGGCCGACGCGACCAGCTTCGGGCTCGCCCCCGCCGTGCTGATCGCCTTCCATGCCTCCGACACGGCGATCTGGGCGCCGTACGCGCTCCTGACGACGGCGGTCGCCGGAGCGTACCTGGCGGCGGCGATCGGCCGCCTGACGTACTTCACCGCCCGGGCGCACGGGCTCCCGCACTTCCTCGGGGTGCCGACCCCGGAGAGCGCCCTGGCGGTCGTCGTCGTGATCCTGTTCCACGACGTGCCGGGCTACGCCGGGGTCCAGCCGGGCGGGGTCGTCATCGGGGGCCTCCTCCTCGCGGTGCTCATGGTCGTTCCGGTCCCGTACCCGAAGGTCCGACGGGGTTCGCCGATGCGCCTGCCCGCGATCGCGACGGCCGCGTTCGCGGCCCTCGTGCTCGTCCCGCTCCAGTTCCGGCCGGCCCCGGGCTCGCCGATCGCGACCCTCGCCCACGTCGCGGCGTTCGGGCTCCTCGCCGGCGTGGCGATCTACTACCTCGGCGGACCGTTCTCCGTGGGAACGAGCGAGGCTCCCAAGGCGGCGCGCTCGTGACCGGCCGCGGGATCCATCCGGCCGCGATCTCGCGGCGCGAGGCGCTCCTGTTCGAGACCGGGATCAAGCTCGGGGGGATCTTCCACCAGTACCTCGGCATCCCCGTGAGCCGGTCCACGGCCCCCGGGCTCGCCCGGACCATCGAGCGGGCCGTCGGCCTCCAGCCGTACGTCCGCAGCGTCCGCGTCCGGCTCGATCCCCGTCAGGGCGGCCCGCTCGGCCGGGGCCGGTTCGCCTACCGGTACCTCACGGCCGAGATGCTCGACGTGCGGGTGGAGCTCGCGGACGGAGCGACCCGCGTCCGGGCGCGGCTCGCTCACCGTCCGGACCTCCGCTACCCGCTGATGCGGGTCGAGGCGGTCCGCCCGCGGGCCGCTACGCTCGGTCGGCGACCGGCACGTAGGCGAGGTCGGTCGGGCCGACGTAGCGCGACGTCGGGCGGATCAGCCGGAGGTCGTCGTACTCCTCGAGGACGTGCGCCGTCCAGCCGACGACCCGGCTCGAGGCGAAGACGGGCGTGAACAGGTCGTGCGGGATCCCGAGGAGGGAGTACACCGAGCCGGAGTAGAGGTCGATGTTGGGGTAGAGCCCCTTCTCCCGGTGCACGACCTCGACGACCTTCTCGAGCAGGTGGTAGTACCGCAGGTTCCCCTTCGCCTCGCCGACCTTGCGCGACCACTCCCTCAGGATCGTGGCCCGCGGATCCTCGACCTTGTAGACGCGGTGGCCGAAGCCCATGATCCGCTCGTGCCGCTCGAGCTTGGCCCGCACGACCTCCTCGGCGCGCTCCGCGGCGCCGATCTCGTCGAGCAGCTCCATGACCCGCTCGTTGGCTCCCCCGTGGAGGGGGCCCTTGAGGGTCCCGACCGCGCTCGTCACCGCGCTGTAGAGGTCGCTGAGGGTCGAGGCCGTCACGCGCGCCGCGAACGTCGAGGCGTTGAGATCGTGGTCGGCGTGGAGGATCAGGGCCACGTCGATCGCCCGGCTCTCGAGCTCGCTCGGCTCCCGCCCCAGGAGCGCGTAGACGAGGTAGGCGGCATGGGAGAGACCGGGGCGCGGCTCCAGGGGGGGAAGGTGGCCGCGCCGCCGGTGGAACGCCCCGAGGATCGTCGGCAGCGCGGCGGTCAGCCGTTGCGCGCCCCCGATCGACGTCGGGCCGGGGGTCCCCTCGCCGGGCTCCAGCAGCGCGAGCGCGCTGACGGCCGTCCGCAGGACGTCCATCGGGCCGGCGGAGGCGGGCAGCAGGTCGATCAGGCGGGCCAGCTCGGCCGGGATCTCGCGGAGCGACTCGAGCCGGCGCGCCAGCTCGCCAAGCTGGGCGGCGGTGGGGAGCCGGCCGTACCAGAGGAGGTAGGCGACCTCCTCGAACGTCGACCTCGCCGCGAGGTCGCGGATGTCGTAGCCCCGATAGATCAGCCGGCCCTGCTTGCCGTCGATGAAGCAGATCCGCGACTCCAGGGCGACGACGTCCTCGAGCCCGCGCTGGACCTCGCCCGCCACGCCTTGGAGCCTCCCGAGGTGCGGCGGGGAGCGACGGGCGCTTAATGGGGTTTCGCGGGGGTTGCGGCCGGGCTCGCGGGCCGAGGTGCGGGTTCCCCGTCGGCGCGCGACCGCCGGCGCTCGTAGGCGACCGACGCGAGGGTCCAGATCGGGATCGACGCGAGCAGGATCGCCGAGGCGGCGAGGAACACCACGCGGTACGAGCCGAGGAGGGCGAGGACCCCCGAGAGCCCGGCCCCGGCGACCGCGGCGGCGCCGCCGAGGGCGCTGTTGACGCCGAGCAGGCGGCCCGGGTCCCTGGGTCCGAGGCCCCGGAACAGCATCAGCGAGCTCGCCGTGGTGTACACCGCAATGGAGCCCCCGAGGATCCCGTAGACGAGCAGGTTCGCCCCGAGCGACGCGCCCCGGGCGAGCGCCGCGAACGTGAAGCCGGCGGTGGCGAGGTAGCCGAGGCTCCTCACGTACGAGGCGCGGCCGACGAGGCGGTCGATGCCGATCCGGTTCGCGAGGCCCCCGGTCGCCGGGAAGACCAGCGTCTGGGCGAAGTTGTTGGAGAGGTTCACGAGGAAGATCGAGGAGGCGGCGAGGCCCGCGGTGTAGAGGTACGGCGTGTAGGAGATGTTGAACAGGTTCGAGGAGAGGTTGAACAGGAACGAGGCGGCCAGGACGAGCGGCAGCTCGTGCCGGAGCTCCTCCTTCGCCCAGGCGCGGAACCGGGCGACCGGCCGGGGCCGCCAGGGCGGCCGGCGAGGGAAGAACGGGATCGGGATCCGCCACGCCACGTGGGGGCGCAGGCGGGAGAACAGGCTCTCGGGGTGCTGGGCGACCTGGGCCGTGGTCATCGCCCGCGCCGGGTCCCGGATCCCGATCCCCACGGCGACGGCGCTCACCGCGGCGAGCGCCCCGAGGACGAACAAAAGCGACCGCAGCGCGTCGTCCGACGCGGTCCAGAGGAAGCCGATGAGCAGGCCGACGAGCGAGCCGACCATGCTCATCTCCTGGAACGAGGCGAAGGCGACCGGACGCTCGGTCTCGCGGAACTTCTCCAGGATCAGCAGGTTCGAGGCGCTCACGCCGGCCGGCGAGACGAGCCCGATCACGGTGTAGAGGGCGTACAGCTCGAAGACGTTCCCCACGGAGGCGAGGATCGCGTAGAGGCCGGCGAACGCCCCGTAGTTCAGGATCAGGAACAGCCGTCGCCGCGGGAAGCGGTCGGCGAGGTGTCCCCAGGCGACGGAGGAGAGGATCACCGCGGTGTTGAACAGCGTCGCCGCGACGGCGACCTCCGCCCAGGTGCCGTGGAGCGAGATCAGGATCAGCAGCGGCAGCACCACGGCGAAGCCGGCGGTGGCGGCGTTGATCGGCACGAACGCGACCAGCCAGGGCCGGGCGACGAGCCGGCCCGACCAGGTCCGCAGGGGCGTGCTCATCGTGCCGTCGACCGCGAGAGTCGCTCGGGCTTAACGAACGGACCGCACGCGCGCCCGTCGCCGCCGACCGGAGCCCCCGTCGGCGAGCCGGTTCTCGACATGCTTATAAGGCAACCAACTTCTCGCGCCCCGTCACAGAGGAGCCCCGGGGTTGGCGATCGGCTTCGTCCTGATCAGTACCGCACCGGCGAAGGAGCACGAGGTGTACACGGAGCTGCTGCGGGTGAAGGGGATCGTCGAGCTCCACCCGCTGTTCGGGGAGTACGATCTCATCGCCAAGGTCGAGGCGGAGGATTTCAACGCCCTCGGCCAGCTGGTGGTCGACAAGATCCGCTCCGTCGCCGGCGTGATCGACACCAAGACCCTCACGGGCATCAAGTTCTGAAGGTAGAGGAAGCAATGTTCGGAGGCATGGGGACCACGTTGAGCATCGGCGGCTGGCAGTTCCTGACGATCTTTCTGCTCGTCTTCGCCCTGTTCATGATCCTGGCGGGCGTCTTCACCGCCTACTTCGGCAGCGGCAAGAGCCGTACGGTCGGGGTCGGCCTGCTCGCCGGTGGCCTGATCGTGGGCCTCTTGGCCGGCTACGGCTACCACGCCGGCTGGCTGTACCCCCATCACACCGGCCAGCTCGGGAGCCTGGTCTGGGAGTCGTTCCTCGTCATCGTGGCGGCCGTCATCGGCGCCCTGGTCGCGGTCGGGATCTTCCTGGTCGCGATCATGAAGTCGTAGGCCCGAGCGCGCGGAACCCGTGGCGGCCCGTCGCCGCCGGCCGGCGCGGGCGCGGCTCGTGACCCTGTCGAGCGACGTCGGCGCGGCGTACGCCGCCCAGATGAAGGCCGTCCTCGCCGAGCGACTGCCGCCGGGACGATGCGTCGATCTGGCCCACGACCTTCGGGCCCATGACATCCCGGAGGCGGCGTTCGTGGTCCGGGCGATGGCGGAGCGGTTCCCGGCCGGCACGGTCCATCTCGTCGTCGTCGACCCCGGCGTCGGGGGGAGCCGCGCCCCGATCGTGATCGCCTGCCGGGACGGCTCGCGTCTCGTCGGCCCGGACAACGGCGTCCTCGCTCCGCTAGCGGAGTCGCTGGGTGGGGGGACCGCCTACCGGCTCGATCCGGCCCGCCTCGGGCTCCACGAGCGGGTCGGCACGACGTTCGACGGCCGGGATCTCTTCGCCCCGGCCGCCGCGCTCCTCGCGGCCGGCCGGTCGCCGTCCTCGCTGGGAACGCGCACGACCCTGACCCCGGCCGGGGGGGCCGCTCCCCGACGAACGGCGGAAGGGGCCCAGGGGACGGTCGCCCACGTCGACCGCTTTGGGAACCTCATCTCCGACGTGCCGAGCCGCTGGCTCCCGACGACGGCGAGCCGGGTGCTGGTGCGCCTGGGCCGCACGCGCCGGCCCCTGCCGGTGGCCCGCAGCTACGAGGCGGCGGGTCCGGGCCGTCTCGCGGTCCTGAGGTCCAGCTTCGGCCGTCTCGAGATCGCGCGCTCGGGGGGTCGGGCCGCCGAGGGGCTCGGGGCGCGGGTCGGGACTCGGCTCGAGTTCCGCTGGCGGGCGACCCACGACGCTCGGCGCCGCCGAAAGCGTTAGGAGCGACCGACCTAGCCCGGCGCCGCGGCGACGCGACGGGCTCCGTTCGATGGCGAAGCGGGACTACTACGAGGTCCTCGGCGTCCCGAGGACCGCGACCTCGGACGAGGTGAAGACGGCGTACCGCCGCCTCGCCCGCCAGTACCATCCCGACGTCGCGAAGGAGAACACCAAGGTCGCCGAGGAGCGGTTCAAGGAGCTCTCCGAGGCGTACGAGGTCCTCATCGATCCCGCCAAGCGACGCCGGTACGATCTCCAGGGGTTCTCGGGCGTCGAGCCGGATTTCGGGCCCCAGGGGTTCACCTGGCAGAACTTCACCCACGCCGGGGACCTCGAGGACCTCTTCGGCTCCTCGCCGCTGTTCCGCCAGCTCTTCGACGGACTCGGGATGTCGTTCGGGGGGATCCCCTCCCGCGACCCCGGGCGGGGGTCGGACGTCGAGATGGTCCTGCGGCTGCCGCTCTCCGCCGCCGTGCGCGGGGCGAAGCGCACGGTCGAGGTCCCCCACGCGAGGCCGTGCGCGGACTGCCAGGGCACCGGGGCGAAGGACGGCACCGCGCTCGAGGTCTGCTCGGAGTGCGGGGGCCAAGGCCAGGTGCGGCGCGTCCAGAACCGTGGGTTCACCCAGTTCATCACCATCGGCGAATGCCCCCGCTGCCACGGCTCCGGCCGGCGCATCCTGGAGCGATGTCCGACCTGCCGGGGGGCGGGGTCGATCTCCTCGCTGGAGAAGATCGAGATCGAGGTCCCGGCGGGGATGGAGGAGGGCGCGGTCCTCCGGGTCCCGGGCCACGGCGGCGCCGGTCGACCCGGGGGCCGGGCGGGCGACCTGTACGTCCAGGTCGTGTTCGAGACGCCCCCGACGATCCGACGCGACGGCCAGCACGCGTTCACCGAGACGACGGTGCCGCTCGCGACGGCGATCCTCGGCGGCAAGGTCACCGTGCCGGGCGTCGACGGGAGCGTCGACCTCCAGATCCCCGCGGGGACCCAGCCCGAGACGCCGTTCCGGCTCCGGGGCCAGGGGTTCCCTCGGCTCCGGGGAACGACCCGGGGCGACCTGATCGTCACGACCCACGTGGAGGTACCGCGGTCGCTCACGTCCAAGGAGCGGGAGCTCCTGCGCCAGGCGCTCGGTGTGGCGGAGCCGGAGGGTCGGCGGGAGTCGTTCTTCCACCGACGCGGGACGTGATCCCCTCCGGGGAGCCGAGCCCGGGCGAGCAGTACTTCACGGAGCGACCCCACGCCCGACCGCACCGTCGCGAGCTGCGGTTCCTCTACCGCGGTGAGCTGCTGACCTTCGAGGTCGATACCGGCGTGTTCGCCTCCCACGGCCTCGACCCCGGGACGGCCCTGCTGATCGAGAGCCTGCCGGTCCGCCCCACGGACCGCGTCCTCGACCTCGGCTGCGGCTGGGGGGCCGTCGGGGTCGCCGCCGCCCGTCTCGCCCGCCGCGGGACCGTGGTGCTGACCGACGTCAACCGGCGTGCCGTGCGGCTCGCGCAGCGGAACCTCGCCCGCAACGGGGTCCAGAACGCGACGGTCGAGGTCGGGCCGGCGTTCGAACCGGTCGGGGAAGCGACGTTCGACGTCATCGCCACCAACCCGCCGTACCACGCGGGTCGCCCGGTCGTGCTCGACCTCCTCGAGGAGGCCCCTCGGCATCTCGCTCCGGGGGGTCGTCTGCTCGTCGTGGGCAAGGGAAGTCAGGGGATCCTGTACTACCAAGGGTGGCTCGCCGAGCACTGGGCCACCGACGTCCAGGTCGTCGCGCGGGGATCCGGCTACCGCGTCCTCGAGGCCTCCCCGGGGCGGGGGACCGCCGCGGCGGGTCTCACCCCCCGAGCAGGACCGGGCACGGACCGGCCCGTCGCCCGTGGGCGGCCTCGCCCGGCCACGGCTCGAGCGCCCCGCCGAGGGTGATGCCGTCGGGGACGGACGGCGCGGGTCGTCGTTCCGCCGCCGAAGGGGTTAAGAACCGAAGGTAGCTCGGCCGCCGCTCCCGAGACCGAGGCGGCCCGCCGGCCGCTCCGCGCGCCCGAGCCGGCCAAGGATCGGGGGATGCACAGCACGGGGTGAGTCGGACGCCCAAGGAGACGAAGGAGGCCAAGCCGGACGAGCCGGCTTCGGGCGCTCCGGCAGCGGCGGCCCCGGAGAAGGACGCGAAGAAGGACCGGGGCTCGAAGGCGAAGGACGCCAAGGAGCCCAAGGACGCGAAGGAGACCAAGGAAGGCAAGGGCAAGGGCCGCGGAGGCCCCGGGGCGAAGGCCGCCAAGGTCGTCTCGACCAACCCCAACTTCCGTTACATCGTCCGGGTCGCCAACACCGATCTGGACGGGACGCGCTCGACGGGCCTCGCGCTCACCAGCGTCCACGGCATCGGCCTTCGTCTCGCCGAGACGACGTGCCGACTTGCCGGCGTCGATCCCCACGCGCTGCTCGGGGACCTTCCGGAGGCCACGGTCGATGGCCTCGAGACGACGCTCCAGTCCCTCCCGTCCAAGGTCCCCGTGTGGATGGTGAACCACCCGACCGAGCCGGTCCTCGGCGACTCCCCCCACTACCTGGGAGCGGACCTCGACTCGCGCCGGCGCGATGACGTGAACGTGATGAAGATGATCCGGAGCTACCGCGGCGTCCGTCACGAGCGGGGCCAGAAGGTCCGGGGTCAGCGGACCCGATCCAACGGACGGACCGGCATGGCCGCGGGCGTGCTGAAGAAGGCCGCCAAGGAGGCGGCGGCCGCCGCGTCCAAGGAGGGCGCCGCGCCCAGCGCGCCGGCGGCCCCCGCCGCCGCGCCCGCCGCCCCGGAGAAGAAGGCCTAGGCGGGGAGCGATGGGCGATCCGAAGTTCCTGCGCCGGCGCTACGACCGGCCGAAGCACCCTTGGGAGGGGACCCGGATGGAGGAGGAGCGCAAGCTCCTCGAGCGTTACGGGCTGAAGAACAAGCGCGAGCTGTGGAAGGCGCAGTCGGTCCTCCGCGGCTTCCGTCGTCAGGCCCGCGAGCTGCAGGCCCGCCTCCGGGCCGACGAGCCCCAGGCCCGTCGGGAGACGGACCAGCTGCTGGGCCGGCTCACCCGCCTCGGGATCCTCTCCGTCGGCACCCCGTCGCTCGACGACGTGCTCGCGCTGTCGCTCGAGGATCTCCTGCGGCGACGCCTGGAGTGGATCGTCTTCTCGAAGGGTCTGGCCCCGACGCCGTCCAGCGCCCGGCAGTGGATCGTCCACGGCCATCTGGCCGTCGGGGACCATCGGGTCACGCGACCGGGGTACATCCTCCCGTCGGCCGACGAGGCCCGGCTGAGCTACAGCGCGACGAGCCCGCTCGCCGACGACGGGCACACGCTCCGGGTCGCCCTGCGGGAGCGCCTCGAACGCCGCGGCGCCACGACCGCACCGGCCCCCGCGCCGGAGGGGGCCGCCCCGTGACGAAGGTCGGCATCGCCCACATCTTCGCCAGCTACAACAACATCCACATCACCGTCACCGACATCACCGGCGCGGAGACCCTGGCGAAGGCGACCGGAGGGATGGTCGTCAAGGCCGCCCGCGACGAGTCGAGCCCGTACGCGGCGATGAAGGCGGCCGATCAGATCGCCGCGGTCCTCAAGGAGAAGGGCTACGAGACCCTCCACGTGCGCGTCCGTGCCCCGGGCGGCAACCGCTCCCGCTCGCCGGGACCGGGGGCCCAGGCGGCGATCCGGGCCCTGGCGCGCGCCGGCGTGAAGATCCAACGGATCGAGGACGTCACCCCGGTCCCCCACGACGGGACCAAGCCGAAGGGCGGACGCCGCGGCCGCCGGGTGTAGCCATGTCGGTCACCATCGGCGAGCTGAAGACCCGGGCCGCGTCCCTCGAGCTCGAGGGCGTCTCGGCGTCGCAGGTCAACGCGATCCGGCGCACCCTGATCGCCGACGTGCCGAAGCTCGCCATCGAGGACGTCGAGTTCCACCTCGGCCCGATCCGCGACGAGGGGACCGGCAAGGACTACGACTCCTCGACGAGCATGTTCGACGAGGGGGTGGCCCTGCGGCTGGGGCTCCTGCCGATCCCCACGGACCTCGCCCAGTTCCGTCGCAAGTCCGAGTGCACGTGCGGCGGCGCCGGCTGCGCGCAGTGCCAGGTGATGTACTCGATCGACCGCAAGGGTCCGTGCACGGTCTACGCCAAGGACGTCGTGCCGCTGGGCGACCCGACGCTCGCCGTGCTCGAGCCCGAGGTGCCGATCGTGCGGCTCGGGGCGCACCAGGCGTTGCTCGCCTACGCCACCGCGGTCGTCGGGACCGCGCGGGAGCACGCGAAGTGGCAGGTCGCGCACGCCGTCGGCCTCTACCCCCGACCCCACGTCCGCATCGCCCGCAAGGAGGGCTGCACCGACGCGTGCCTGAAGCGGACGGCGGCGTCCTGCCCGGTGAACATCCTCGAGTTCGGGGACGGCAAGCTCTCCGTCACGGACGAGGTCAAGTGCATCGACTGCCACGCCTGCGAGAAGACCTGCGAGCACGGCTCGATCCGCATCGAGCCGGACGAGGAGCGGTTCTTCCTCCGCTTCGAGACCGACGGCTCGCTCTCCGCGCGCGAGGCGCTCCGCTTCGCCCTCAAGGACCTGCGCCGGCGCTTCGAGGAGCTCCGCGAGGCGGTCCAGGCGATCCCGTAGCCGGGCTCGCGCTCGTCCAGTCGTAGCGCAGGATCGCCGCGATCTCCCCGAGGCCGGAGAGCCGACGTCCCGGCGCCTCGTCGGCCTGGACGACGAAGAGCCGGACCTTCAGCGCGCGGGACCGATCGAGCACCGCGGCGACCTCGGGGTCGGCGAGGAGACGGTCGTTCACGAGGATCGTCTCCGCCGCGCCCGCCTCCAGGGCCTCGCCGACCTCGCGACGCCCGACGGCGGCCCGTCGGCCGTCCCCGACGGCGCGGACGAGCCGCTCGACGAGCTCCGCCTCCTCGGCGGCCACGCTCGACCGGAGCACCTCGCTCGCTCGGCCGGACCGGAGCAGCTCGTCCACGCCGACGCGGCCCCCCTCGGAGGCCGGGTAGATGCGAAGGCGCTTCGCGAGCGCCGGGTCCGTCTCCCCGAGCCGTCGCGCGAGCGCCTCCTTGAGGAAGCCGGGCCCGGCGAGGACGACGGCCTGGGCCGAGGAGGCCTCCCGGGCGACGAGCCCTCGCAGCTCCTCGACGTAGGCCGCCCGGTCCTTGTCCCCCTGGCCCGCCTCGAAGCGCTTGCCGGCGATCGTGCGGCGGACGTCCGCGATCGGCTCGATCGCCCGGCCCCGGATCCGCACGACGGACGAGTCCCCCCAGTCCACCGCGGCGACCACCAGGGTGGGGTCCCCACGGCCCGCGAGCCCCTCGTCCAGGAGGGCCCGGTCGGCGGCGGTCGGGCTGGGCTTGACGATCGTCAGGTCGTCGCCCTCGGCGAGGTCGAGGGTATGGTGGCGGCCGAGGTCGAACGGGCCCTCGACGATCGGGCCGGTGATCCGCACGTGGCCGGAGAAGCCGTGGAACTCCACCTGCTCGGCCCGGACGACGAGGTAGACGCGGCGACGGCTGCGCTCGGCGCCGGCGACGTCCTGCGGGGCCTCCGGGTCCCGCCGCGTTGTCGACGCGCCGACGAGCTCGCCGGCACGCACGAGGCGGGCGATCCGCCACAGATCGCTGGGGGTCTCGAGACGGAGCCGAACGGCGCCGGTCGTCGGGTCACGGTGAAGGAGGCGCACGCCCGAACCCGGTCCGTTCGGACGGGGGGCGGGTACAAGCGGGTTTCGGCCGCGCGCGGCCCCCCGTTCGATAGGCTTATTCACGTCACGGCCGCTCGCCGCCCGCCGTGGCGAACGGCCCGACCTACGGCGAGGTCCTGCGCCACGACTCCATGCCGGCGTTCTTCGCCGCCGGCGTGCTGCAGTTCGCGGCCCCGGCGACCGCCTTGGTCGCCCTGATCTTCGTCATCCCCTCGGCCTACGCGCACGCCGGTCACGCCGGCCAGGCGGCCGTCGCCCTCGCGTTCCTCGGACTCGCGTCGGCGCTGCCCACGCTCGGGAGCGCCTTCTTCGCCGGGCCGCTCGCCGACCGGCACGATCGACACCTCCTCCTGCGCTCGGCGAACCTCCTCTCGCTCCTCGGCACCGCGGGCCTCGCCGCCGACCTCTACGTCCGACCGGGCGGGGTCGTCGCCCTGCCGCTAGCCAGGTCGTTCTACTTCCCGAGGTGGGTGGCGCTCGCGCTGCCGGCGTGGGCCCTGCTCATCTCCTCGGCGACGGTGTTCCGTCCGGCGTTCAACGCCTCGGTGCCGCGGCTGGTCCCGGTCGTGGAGCTCGGGCGGGCCAACGGCCTGATCTACTCGGCGGCGGCGCTGACGAGCGCGGCGGCCTCGCTCGGGGTCGGGATCGTCCTCGGGGTCGGTCCGGCCGTCTACGCGCTGGCGATCCCGTTCGCCCTGTTCCTGGCGACGCAGATCGCCCTGGTCGGCGTGCGCGCCGACCTCAGCGCGCCCCGTCCCCGGACCGTCCGACGGATCCGGGCCGACGCCGCCGAGGGGTTCCGGTACCTCGTCGGCCGTCGGGACCTCTTCGAGCTCACCCTGGCCGCCCTCGTCGTCAACTTCCTGACCGCGGTCGCCTTCGTCGAGCTCGGGCTCTACGTCCTGCTCTGGCTCCGGCTCGCGTCCGGCTTCTGGTACGGCGCCATGATCAGCGCCTCGACCGTCGGCAGTGCGGTCGGGCTCGTGGCGGTCGCCCACACGCGCTTCGAGCACCGGGCCGGCCGGGTCCTGATCGGGCTGGTGCTGGCGATCGGGCTCTCCCTCGTGGGCCTCGCCCTCGTCCGCTCGATCTGGCTCGCCCTGCCGCTGGTCTTCGTCTACGGCCTCTTCCCAGGAATGATCCAGACCGTGTTCCTTTCGTCGGTGCAGGCGACCGTCCCCGATCGCGTCCTGGGCCGGGTCTTCTCGGCCGATGAGGTCGGCAGCTACGCCCTCGTGCCGATCGGGCAGGCGACCGGCGGGGCGCTCACCGTCGAGGTCGGCGTCGGGGGCACGTACCTGCTCGCCGGCGGCGCCATCGCCGCGTTCGGCGCGGTGATGCTCGCCGGGTTCGGCGCCCTGCGCGGCCTCGCGTTCTCGCCGCAGGGCGCGGCCCCG
>JASIDM010000031.1 GCA_030044695.1 Thermoplasmata archaeon | reverse complement strand
CGGGGGTGATCGTCCCCGACGACGACGAGGCCCAGGGCGATACGGCGGTCAGGCCGGCTGGGCGTACTCCCGGAAGATCCCATGCAGCTCGCGGGTGAGGCGGAGCGCCTCCTCCCGGGGACGCTGCCACATGTTGCGACCGAAGATGATCCCGGTCGCCCCGGCGTCCATCGACGAACGGACCTTGGCCAACAGCTCGGCGTCCGACATCTTCTCGCCGCCGGAGACCAGCACGAGGGCCCGGCCGGCGCTCTCGACGACCTTGCGGAACGCCTCTTCGTGCCCGAGGCGGAGCGTGTTGTACGGCGGGGGGCTCTCGGCGTCCTTCTCGGACGGGACCGGATAGTTCACCTTCACGATGTCCGCCCCGAGCTCCAGGGCGACCCTCGCCGCGTAGTCGATGGCGTACAGGCTCTCCCGGCCGCCCTTCTTCGCGACCGCGTCGCCGCGGGGGTACGCCCAGACGACGAGCGGCATCCCGAAGCGGTCGGCGTCCTTGCGGACGTCCAGCAGCTGGCGAAAGTCCCGGTCCTGGGCCGGCGAGCCGACGTAGACGGTGTAGCCGACGGCGTCGGCCCCGAGCCGCACGGCGTCCTCGACGGTCCCCGTGAGGGCGCTGAACGCCTGGGCGTCCGGGGGGATCGAGGTCTTGCCGTTGAGCTTGAGGATCAGCGGGACGTCGCCCGCGTACTCGTGGAAGTACTTCTCCGCGAGCCCGATGTGCAGGGCGATCGCGCTGAACCGGCCGTCCCGCGCGAGGGCGTACTGGTAGCTGGGGTCGAGCGAATCCGGGTTCGCGAAGAAATCGACCGGGCCGTGCTCGAGCCCCTG
Organism: Thermoplasmata archaeon; assembly: GCA_030044695.1. GTDB lineage: Archaea > Thermoplasmatota > Thermoplasmata > Lutacidiplasmatales > UBA184 > Lutacidiplasma. Next base: position 12,562 of record JASIDM010000031.1, on the reverse strand, counting down.
GTCGATCGGCAGGATCAGCAGCGTCCCGCCTCCCGGGCCGTGCCCGTAGAGCAGACGCTTGAGCCGGGCGAGCTTCCCCGTCGAGAGGCCAAGGGCGCGCAGCGCCGGCCGTCGCCCGGGGACCCCACGCGGGGCGGGGGTGGACCCTGCGGACGTGGCGACGGGGGCGCGGGCCGCGGGCTCGCTCATCGCTTCCCGGCCGCCGGAGCGACCCACGCGATTTAACGGTTGGTCCGCGCGCGGGCCCGCGCCGTCACGACCCCCGGGCGCGCAGATTTATCGCCCGGGAGCGCGTCGTGACCACTCCCCGGGGTCCGCCCCGGCGTCCGATGCGTCCCCAGGTCGTCCTCACCTCCACGCTCCTGCTCAACGCGGCCCTCTTCGCCGCCAACCTGTGGATCGCCCTGCTCTCCGGCAGCCGCACCATCCTCGCGGAGGCGATCCTTACGGTCACCGACCTCCTCGGGAGCGCCCTCCTGCTCTGGGGGCTGCGGCTCTCCCGCCGTCCGGCCGACCTCCAGCACCCGTTCGGCTTCGGCAAGGAGCGGTTCTTCTGGGCGTTCGTCTCGATCGTGATCTCGTTCACGATCGCGGGGATCGTCGCGCTCGTCACCGGGATCGACCAGTGGGTGGACCCCCGGCCGATCGGCCACCTGCTCGAGGGCGTCGGGGTCGTCGCCGCCACGCTCGCCGCCAGCGTCGTCGGGGTCTCGGTCACCCTGCGGGAACTGCGGCTCGGCCGGGAGACCCTGCTCGGCCTGCTCGAGTCCTCCCACGAGGGGCTCAAGTCGGTCTTCTACCAGGACGTCGTCGCCATCGTGGGCGCGGTCGTCGCGCTCGCGGGCCTGCTCGCGGTCCTGGAGACCCACCACGACGCGATCGACGGCGCCGTCGCGGCGACGGAAGGGTTCCTCCTCCTCGCCACCGGCGTCGTGCTCGCCGCCGAGAGCCGGGAGTACCTGATCGGGCGCGCGCTGGCGCCGACGCTCGCCCGCGACCTCCTCGCGCTGGTCGAACGGGACCCCCGCGTCCTTCGGGTCCGGACGATCCAGTCGATGCAGCTCGGCCCGGACGATGCGCTGGTCGCGCTGAGGATCAACTTCCAGGACGGCCTGACGACCGACCAGCTGGAGGCGGCGATCGACCAGATCTCCCTGGCCGTCCGCACGGCCTATCCTCTCGTCCGGCACCTCATCATCGAACCGGAATCCTAGCCCGCCGCGCCTCGACCCACCGGGCCACGGTGAGCGCCACGAGCACCGCGGCGATCGCGCCGAAGTACGGGTACAGTCCCGGGGGTCCGTAGCGCCCGTAGAGGGCGGTCGAGGCGAGCAGCCCGACGAACATCCCGAGCGAGATCGTCAGCGAGTAGATCGCCATCGTGGTCGCACGGCCCTGGGCCAGGGCGAGGTCCGCGAGGGCGGCGAGCGCGGCCGGGCCGTAGGAGAGGGCGAGCAGGACCCCGAGGCCGATCCCGGCCAGGATCAGCGGCGAGACCCCGAACCGGATCAGCAGGCTAGCGCAGAGCAGGACCAGCACGAAGCCGCCGGCGCCGACGGTCATCATCGACGTCCGTCCGGCCCGATCCGCCAGCCGGCCGAAGTACGGCTGGGTCACGACCAAGGCGGAGCCGCCGAGCCCGATCGCCACGGCCAGCTCCCCGGGGGGGATGCCGACCCCGGAGGCGGCCGGGCCGAGGAAGACGAGGGCCGTGCCCAGGAGGGCGTAGATCGCCAGCCACGGCAGCGTCACCACGAGCACGGTCGGGCGGACCGCCTGCCGCACGATCCGGGCCAACGGGAACGTGGACCGCGCCACGGGAGCGACACGGCCACGGAGGAGCCGGCGCGCCGCCAGGAGCCCCGCCGCGATGGCGGCCGCGCCGGCCAGGAAGACGACCTCGAGCTCGGCGTTCGGGACCAACTGCTCGAGGCCGAGCCCGAAGGCGAACCCGCCGATCCAGCCGAAGAGGTTCATCGCGTCGAACCGACCCATCTCGTAGCCCCGGAGATCCGTCGGGGCCCGGTCGGCGATCACGGCGAGGCTCGAGGCGAGGATCGCGCCGCTCGCCACCCCGAAGGCGAGGTTCGCCGCGCCGAGGACCGGGATCGCCCGGCTCGCCGAGATCACGACGAACAGCACCGCCGCCGATCCCATGCCGCCGAAGAGGACGGGGAACCGACCCCAGCGGTCCGCCGCCGCCCCCGCCAAGAGGACGGTGGAGAACTCCCCGATCGGGGCGAGCGCGCTGACGAACCCGGCGGTGCCCACGTCGCTCCCGCTGAGCCCGGTGGAGCGACCGGCGAGGTAGCTCGCGAAGACCGCGACGGTGATGCCGAAGGCGAACCGGACGAAGAACGTCGCCGTGAGGACGGCGAGAAGCTCGGAGCGGCGCGCCGAGGCGGGGACCGGTACGGGAGTCGCCACCGCCGGTTCGCTACGCGCCTCCCCGCTTCCCTGCCGCCGCCATCAAGCTGACCCCTCCGCCTACGCCCAGCCGTGGCGGGAACGGCGCGCGCGCTCGCCGGCACGCTCCGGGCCGGTGCTGGGCGAGCTCCTCGGTGGAGGTCGGGGGTCCCCGCCGCCGGACCTCGGTCCCGCGACCGCCGGTGTCGACGACCCCTGCCCGGTTCCTCCGCCGGCCGGCCCCGAGCCACGTGGCCATGCCCGCCGGACCGGTTCGCGGGAGAAAAACGCGTCGGCGGACGACTACGGGTGGCCGTAGACCACGCGCACCGGTGCGGAGCCGGGGGCCCAGTCCTTCTCGAGCCGGACGAAGCCGACGCGCTCGAACTGGACGATCTCCTCGGGCCGGGCGCCGAGGATCGCCCCTTCGCCCAGGCCCTGGCGGTGGCGGCCGTCCAGCTCGAGAACGTCCACGGGGACGGCGGCTTCCGCCCCGACCCACTGCAGCCGGGGCAGCCGCTGGTTCGGGCGGCTCGTGAACTCGGCGCGCACCGTGGCGGTCCCGTCGGGTACCGTGGCCGGCAGGCGGACGTTCACGAGGTCCTTCAGACGGATCTCGCGGCCGGCCTGCGCGACGACGTCGGCGCGGGCCAGGTAGAACGTCGGACCCGCGCGCACGCTCCGCGTGCCCAGCTCCGGGCGATCCGGATGGTTGGGCAGCGTCGTCTCGGCGAGATCGAACGGATAGCCGTCGACCTCGACCTTCACCGGGTCCGCCACGAACGACCGGCGCGGGGTCCGGGCGTCGATCCGCTTGCGGTTCTCCGCGTAGAGCGTCTCCGCCGGCACCTCGATGTCGGTGAGCGACAGCCCGAAGGAGAGGGTGAACTCCCGCAACGCCTCCATGGAGATCCCGCGCCGGTCCAGGGAGCGGAGCGACCAGGTCCTCGGGTCCGCCCAGCCGTCGTAGGCGCCGCTGCGGACCTCGCGGTAGGCCTTGCTCTTGGCGACCTTCGCCTCGCGCACCCGGAGCATCCCCCAGTGCAGGAACGGCGGCCCCTCGACGCCCAGCAGGTCCCACAGGAACCGCTCCATGCGGTCCTCGATCACGAGGTCCTTGCCCCGGAGCACGTGGGAGATGCCGAGCTCGACGTCGTCGACGGCCCACGAGAACTCGAGCAGCGGCCAGACCCGGTAGCGGTGGCCGACGCGGGGATGCTCGAGGTCGCTGAGGCGGAAGAGGACCCGGTCCCGGAACGCCGGGTCGGGGTCGGCCAGGTCCGTCCGCAACCGCAGGGTCGCCTCTCCCGGGGCGTAGGCGCCGTCCAGCATGCGGCGCCACTCGTCCTGGGTCGCGTCGGGCCGCTGGGCGCGTTCCGGGCAGGCGACGCCGCGGGCACGGTTCTCGCGCAGGAGCTCGGGGGGACAGCGGCAGACGTACGCCGCGCCGCGCTCGATCACGCGGACCGCCCACGGATAGTGGGCGGCGATCCGGTCCGACTTGTACAGCACCTCATCCGGCCGGACGCCGGCGAGCTCGCAGTCGCCGAGGATCAGGTCGAAGAACTCGGTCTCGACCCGCTTCTCCTCGGAGCCGATCGTGTCGTCGAAGACGAGGAGCAGCCGGCCCCCGTAGCGTTCCCGGTACGCCTGGTTCACGAACAGCATGCGGCCGTGGCCGATGTGGAGGCCGCCGCTCGGGAACGGCGCGAGGCGCAGGACGACCCGACCTGGGACCGCCCCCGGAAGCTCCGGAAGTTCGGCGGTCGCGGCCTCCTTCGGCGGCCGCGGTGCCGCCGCGACCGGCCCGCCGAGCGTGGCGAGCCGGTCGGTCAGCTCGGCGAGGGGGACGCCTTCGAGCTCGGCGACGATCGTCGTGAGGGCGTCCCGCAGCTCGCCGGCCTTCGGCCGAAGGGCCGGGTCGGTCGCCAGCAGTCGGGAGAGCACCGCCGAGCCGCGGGCGACCCCGTCGTGCTGGATCGCGTTCTCCAGGACCGCGCGACGCGCTCGCCGCTCGAGGTCCGCCGGGAGCGGCACGTCCGGTGGAGCGACGGTCGCGTTAAAGCGGTTGGCGGGACGTCGGCGACTCCCGTCGCGGGCCCGGCGCCGGCCCCCGGGCGATCGCCTGGCTGACCGCTTCCGCGAGCGTCACCTCGCCGCGGAGCACCCGGTGAGCGGAGCTCCGGGAGATCGTGAGCCGACCGCCGCTCCCTTCCCGGCTGAGCCGCTGCATGTTGGCGATCTCCCCCGGCGTGATCGCCGCGACCAGGGGCTCGCGGACCCGGACCCCCCGGCTCGTGCCGATGCGCTCCGCCGCCATGGCGTCCCGGGGTCGCCGACGGCCCCTCGGGGTCGTGCCGTTCTCGTCGACCAGCTCCACCTCCCGCCGTCGCGCCAGCAGCGCGTTGACGATCCGGTTCCGGGCGAGCGGGTCGCCGGCGCCCACGCGATAGACGAGAGCGCGGGACGGGAACCGGTGACGAAGCTGGATGTCGAGCCCGCCGGCCGACTCGGGCGCCTCGAGCACGCCCCGGCCGAGCGTGACGCCACCGCAGAGGATCGCGTAGCCGGGACGCGGTCCCGGGTCGATGCCGACGACGACCGGCGCCGTCGGGCTCGCGGGGGCGAGGGCGTGCGCGATCGCCGCGCCGAGGACGCGCCGATCCCCACCCTCGGCGACGGGCAGGACGTGCGGGTGGTCGATCTCGGCGCATTCGCGTTCGGAGGTGAGGACGACCGCGACGCTCTCGGGAATGCGCTCGCCGGGGAGCAGGCTGACCGAGGGGAACCGCCGCTCCCTCAGGAGCCCCGCGAGCTCATGGTAGAGCCCGGGGTCCCGGGTGACGAGCGCGACCGATCGGCGGCTCACCGAGGTACCCGACGGCGCTTTAGCGAATTAACGTTGCGCCAGACGTGCCGGTCTGCTTGCACTGCGGAGAGATCGGGGCGGACGGCGCCCTCTTCTGCGGCAAGTGCGGCTACACGCTGCCCCAGGAGGGGGTCGCCCCCTCGTCTACCGCTCCGGCACGCGCGGCGGGTCTCCCGCCGGGCCCGACCCCCGCACCGCGGCTCCCCTCCATCCCCGTCGCTCCCCCCCCGGCGGTTCCCCCCTACGCCCCGACCGTCACCTACGCCACCCCGGTCGGTCCCGGTGCCTCGACGGTCGGCCCGATCCCGCCGCCCGCGAACGCGAAGTACTGCGTGCGGTGCGCCACCCTCATCGCCCGCGCGGCGGTCTATTGTCCGGTATGCCAGCAACCCCAGCCGTGAGGTCGGGAGGCCGCAAGGGCCGCCGGACCGCCCTGATGGTCCGCGTGGCGTCCGAGCGGATCGCGGACCTCTTCGCGCTCGCCGAGCGGGAGGCCGCCGGGGGGAGCCCGACGCTGGCGGACCGGTACGTCCGGCTCGCCCGCACGATCGGCATGCGGTACAACGTCCGACTGCTCCCGGAGTACGCGGAGCTGTACTGCCGAGGGTGCTCGCGGTACTGGGTCGAGGGCCGCACGGTGCGGACCCGGCTCCGATCGGGGGCGAGGGTCCGCACGTGCCTCGGCTGCGGGCGGGAACGCCGCGTGCCGTACCGTCTTCGACGGAAGGTCAGCCCGGCGAGCCCCGCCGCGGCGCTAAAGGGGTTGCGTCAGCCTGAGGTCGGATGGCTAGGTACGGCCCGGACCCCGGAGGGGGGCGACGGGGCCGCCCTCGGCCCGCAAGGACGGTAAAATAGCACGGCCGCCCGTGGGAGGCCGGAGCCGGGGTGGCCGAGCGGCCAAAGGCGGCAGACTCAAGATCTGCTCTCGCAGGAGTTCCCAGGTTCGAATCCTGGCCCCGGCATGCTCCCTTTCCACGCCGCGGGGCGCGGCCGTTCCCAGCTTCGGTCGCGCCGCGGCCGGGCAACCTAATCGCGATCCCTCGCCCTAGCGCGCCAACTCCGGGTCACCGCCGGGGGGGTCGCACCGTCCGCCGATCCGAAAGGGGCCGTCGGACGGACGATCGAACCGAGCGGGCTCGAGCTAGGGCGTCGGCGCCGCCGGGGCGCGTCGACGGGTTGGCCCGCCGAAGACGATCATGAGGAGCCCGGCGAGGATCCCCAAGCCGGCGAACGACTCCATCGCATACAGCGCCGCGTTGCTCTGGCCGCCCAGCAGGAACACGGTCCCCGAGATCGTCGCCGCTAGCGCCGAGAGGGCCGCGAGTCCCGAGGCGGCGCGAGGCAGCGTCTGGTACGTCCTGCCGACGAACGACGTCGCGTAGGCCGCCAGGCCTAGGGTGACCAGGGCAAGACCGATGTGACTGGCCAGCGTGACGATCAGATACGAGCTCTCCATCGCGAGCGAGCCGCCGATCGCCGACGTGAGCACGAAGAACACGAGCACGAGTACGCCCCAGAACCTGAGGGTGGCCCGGACGGCAGGGGATGACGTCGGGGAGGCCGACGAGGGGGTCGCGGTCACGATGGGCTACCGACGCGCCGCTCTCCGTCCGAGGGGATAAGGCTGACACCCGGCCCGGCTCCGATCCGGGAAGTTGGCCCCCAGGCTCCCCGACGACCGTCGTCGGGAGGCCGGGGGGCGTAGGTCGTTCGACGGGACCGGAGTTCAGGTCCGCGGAGCCGAGGGCGGCGCGGAGGGACCCGCGGGGTTCTTGCGCTCGGGTCCTCGGAGGATCGTCCGATGGGCATCGACGTACGCGGCCAGGAGAAGGAAGTACGATACGAAGAGGTAGGAGACCAGGGCGTCGACCGGTCCTAGGAACGACGGCGTCGTGAAGCTCCGGTGCGCCGCGAGGCCCACGATCGCCGGGAGGTTGCCGGCGATGGCGGCCCCGACGAACCCCGCTACGATGACCGCCCACGTCAACGAGGCGACGAGCAGCGCCTTGCTCGGCCGGGGCACGAGATGGAAGACGAGCAGGGCGTACGTCACGAAGGTTCCGAGGACGAGGGAGCCGACGGCGGCCCCGAAGGCGACCTTCGCCGCCAAGGGGAACCCGAGGGCGGGGCGAAGGAGCAGGACGCCGACGACGCCCCCCGCGACGACCGCCCCGAGAAGACTCAGCCCGAAGACGAGGTGCGCTTGGCGCACCCGGGCCCGGTGGAGGGCGTTCCACTCGTGCTGCCCGATCCAAACGAACAGCAGGCCGGCGAGGGTCATCGCGAGCGGGAACACGAACAGCAGCGTCACGCCCGGGTGGAACGTGCCGTGGGAGACGAACGAGTACAGTTCGCCGGCCCCCTCGATCCCGAACCCGAGGCTCAGGATCGTCAGGCTCACGCGAAGGTTCGTGGTCATCGGCGCCCCGTGGGCCCTCGTAGCTCGCCCCTCATACACCTACCTTCGCACGCGCATCGGCCGACCGAGCGATCGCGCGGCGACGACCGTCAGGCTACCCCGGAGGGGCTCCCGCGCCGGCCCCGCCCGCGGCTCGAGCCGGGTACCGGCCAGTCCGCCAGGCACGTCCTTCACGAGGCCGGCGGGCCCCGAGCCGCGCCGACGGCCGGCCCGGGACGGCCCGACGAGCGCGCCGGTACGAGCGTCCGACGTCCTCCGGCTCGCCGTAGCCGATCCGCGTCAGACCGCCCGGGCGAACGCCGGCACGTAATCCTCGGGGGGTCGGCCGACGATCGGGATCGCGTGCCCGCAGCCGGCGCAGCGGTTCTGCGGGTCGAGGTTCCAGGAGCGGATCGTGAAGCCGTAGCGCTCCACCGCGACCGCGCCGCACGCCGGGCAGTACGTGTGCTCGAGGGGATGTCCCCAGACGTTGCCGAGGTAGACGTACTCGAGGCCCTCGGCCTTCACGATGGTGTGGAGGCGCTCGAGCGTCGCCGTCGGGGTCACGGGGAGGTCCCGCATGTGGTAGTCCGGGTGGAACCGCAGCAGGTGGAACGGGGTCGACGGCCCGAGCCGGTCCACCACGTGGCGGGCGAGCTTGCGGGTCGCCTCGTCGGACTCTCCGACCTGGGGCACGATGAGGTCCGTGATCTCGACATGGACCCCCCGGTCGCGCAGCGCCGCCGACGTCTCGAAGATCGGCTCCGGCCCCTTCGCGCTGATGAACTTGCGCATGAACCCGGGCTCGCCGCTCCCCTTGAAGTCGATGGAGATCGCGTCGAGCTGGGGCCCGAGGTACGCGACGGCCTCGGGCGTCATGTACCCGTTGGTGACGAAGTTCGTGAAGAGGCCGGCGTCGTGCGCGCCGCGCATGAGGTCGAGCGCGTACTCGGCGAAGATCGTCGGCTCGTTGTAGGTGAACGTCATCCCCGCGCAGCCGAGGCGCACGGCCTGCCGGACCGCCTGCTGGGGCGGCAGGGCCCGTCCGACGAGCTCCCGCTCCTGCGAGATCTCGGCGTTCTGGCAGTACTGGCACCTCCAGTTGCACCCCACGGTCCCGATGGAGTAGACCCGCGTGCCGGGACGGTAGTGGGAGAGCGGCTTCTTCTCGACGGGATCGACCTGGATGGCGGAGGCGACGCCGTACGTGAGCAGCACGAGCCGACCCCCCTCGTTCTTGCGGACGAAACAGAACCCGTGCGAGCCGTCCGGCACGGTGCAGTAGCGGGCGCAGGCCGTGCACCGCACCTTGCCGTGGTCCAGCGGCACCGAGAGCGACGCCGGATGGTGGACACGGTCCGCGACGGCCATGGGCTCCGCCGTCTCCGACCAGGGGCCGGCGCGCGATAACGCTCACCTGCGGCCTCCCGGACCGAAGGTTCATCTCTCCCGGTGCCCCCCTTCGCACGATGACCCCCTCCGGCGACACGGCCGGCGCCGAAGCCGCTCGCGTCGAGGCGGCCGTCGCGGCGAAGCTGGCCCCCTCGGCCGAGCTCCTCGCTCGGTTGGGCCGGGCGCGATCCGGGCTCCTCGAGGCGGTACGGGCGGCGGCCGCCCGGCGGTCGAGTCCGCTCGTGCGCGCGGTGATCGCCGGCAGTGCCGCGCGCGAGACGTTCCTGGCCGACCGCCTCGACATCGACCTCTTCCTGCTCTTCCCCCCCGACCTCTCCGACGAGCGGCTCCGGGAGGAGGGCCTGGCCCTCGGCCGGGAGGTCCTGAGCCAGCCGACGACGCGCTACGCGGAGCACCCGTACCTCCGCGGGACGTTCGACGGCTTCGCCGTCGACGCCGTGCCCGGCTTCGCCGTGAGCGACCCGGCCCACCCCCGGTCGCCGGTCGATCGGACCCCGTTCCACCAGGAGTACCTCGCGGCCCGCGAGACCCCCGCCCTCCTCGGCGAGATCCGGCTCGCCAAGCAGTTCCTGCGGGGGCTCGGGGTCTACGGCTCCGAGGCGAGGACGGAGGGGTTCTCCGGGTACCTACTCGAGCTGTTGGTCCTGCAGTTCGGCTCGTTCCGGGGCCTATTGCGGGCCGCCCGGGGCTGGACCGTGCCGGTCCGCCTCGTCCCCCCGGAGCGCGAGCCGCCCGGCCTCCCCGACGACGTCGCGCTGGTGCTCGCCGATCCGCTCGATCCCCATCGCAACGTGGCGACCGCGCTCTCCCGGCGGAACCTGGGGACCGTCATCGTCTCGGCTCGCGCCTACCTGGACCACCCCGGGGCCGCCTGGTTCGAGCTGCGTCCCTCCGGGCCGATGCCGAAGGCGGAGGCGCTGCGTCACCTGGCCCGCCGGGGCAGTCACGTCACCGTCGTCCGGCTCGCCCGGCCCGAGCTCGTCGACGACATCCTCTACCCCCAGTTGCGCAAGGCGGAGCGGGCGATCGTCGACGACCTTCGACGAGCCGAGTTCTCCGTGATCAGCTCGGCCAGCGCGGCTGAGCCTGGCTCGTTGGTGATCGTCGTGGAGCTCGCGCACCCGCGGCGACCGGGGGTGCGCCAGCGCGCCGGACCTCCCGCCGGCCTGGACCGGGCCGGCGACTTCCTCGCGAGCTGGCCGACGGGCCGGCCCGACGTGCTCCAAGGGCCGTACGTGACGGACGACGGCCGGCTCGCCGTGGAGGCGCAGGACGAGGAACGGGGGGTCGAGCCGTACCTCCGGGCCCGGCTCCCGAAGCTGTCGTTGGGGCGCAACCTGTCGGGGACCGACCGCTCGGGCGTCGCCCCGCTGGCCGAGGCCGAGGAGACGTCGGCCGTGACGGAGGCGTTGCGCGCCCTGCTGGGGAAGCGGCTCCCCTGGCCCGACGGCGTCGGGGCGGTCCCTACAGCGCCGTGACGAGGACGAACCACACGGCGAGGAAGCCGAAGAACTCCAGGGCGATCACGCCCGCCCAATCCCCCTTGGTGAACGCCGAGGATTTCGGGAGCCACCGTCCGAGGTACGCCGGGCTGAGTACCGCCAGCAGGAGCGCGATCGGGAACGGGATGTACCAGCCGAGCCCTTGGCTCGTGCAGACCCAGGCGAACGCGCCGAGCACCAGCGCGACGACCCCCCCGAGGGCGACCGCCCCGGTGAGCCCGAACTCCTTGTCGGCGAACGCCACCTCGTCGAACACCGGGAAGTCGAACGCCTTCTCCTCCGCCTCCTCGTCGAGCTTGCGCCGGGCCTTCTTCGCCACGGCTCAGCCCCCGCGCGCGGCGAAGGCCCGGCGGTAGAGCTCCTCGGCCCGGTAGGAGCTTCGCACGAGCGGCCCGCTCGCGACCCCGGCGAATCCCGCCCGCTCGGCCTCGCGACCGAGCCGCTCGAACTCCTCCGGTGGGACGAACCGGGCCACGGGCACGTGCTCGGCGGAGGGGCGGAGGTACTGCCCGAGCGTCAGGAGATCGACCCCGGCATCCCGGAGGTCCCGGAACGCCGTCGCGAGCGCCGGCTCGGCCTCTCCGAGTCCCAGCATGATCGAGCTCTTCGTCACCAAGTGGGCCGGCCCCAGGCGGCGCGCGGTCCGCAGCACCCCGAGCGAGCGGTCGTAGCCGGCCCTATGGTCTCGGACGGACGGGGAGAGCTCCCGCGTCGTCTCCAGATTGTGCGCGAGGACGTCCGGCGCCGCCTCGAGCACCTGAGCGATCGCCTCGGGATCGCCGCCGAGGTCCCCGATCAGCAGCTCCACGAGCGTTGCCGGAGTCGCCTCCCGGATCGCTCGCACGGTCTCCGCGAGCAAGCTGGCGCCCCCGTCGGGGAGGTCGTCGCGGCAGACCTGGGTGAGGACGACGTAGCGCAACCCCCAGCGACGGACCGCCTCCGCCACGCGGGCCGGTTCGGTGCGGTCGACGATCCCGCGCGACCAGCGGGTCGTGACGGCGCAGAAGCCGCAACGGCGCGAGCAGTCGGTCCCGAGGAGCATGAGGGTCGCCGCGCCCGCGGACCAGCACTCCGCGAGGTTCGGGCAGCGCGCCTCGCGGCAGACGGTGCCGAGGCGGAGCTCCTCCAGGATCCCCCGGACCTCCGGATACGCTTCCCCCCGAGGCGGCCGGGTCCGGATCCAGGACGGCAACCGCGCCCCCGGCCCGGCGACGCCCGACTCGGCGATGAGCATCGGCCGTTGGACCGGAATGCTCGCTTTAGGCTTTCGTCCCGCGGCCCCGCCCGAGGCGCTCCTCGAGCAGCGTCGCGAGCAGGCTGGCCGGCAGCTCGTCCATGGCGATCTGGCTCGACTCGCCGGAGGCCCCCGTCTCGAGGGTCACGAGGCCGTCGCGCTCGAGCTCCTTCAGCGTCCGCCAGAACGTCGTACGGCTCATCCGTGGCCCCCCCAGTTCCTCGAGGAGCGCCGCGTGGCCCTGGCGAAGCTTCTGGCTCGGCACGCTCGTCCCCTTTCCCTTCAGCGAGCGGGACAGGGCGAGGAGGACGCCCAACTGGTTGGTCGACAGCGCGTCGAGCTGCTGCTCGCTGAGCGTCGGCACGATCGAGCCCTTGGCGCGCCGGACGTGCTCGGCCTCGAGCTCGCGGGCGCCGGCGTCCTCGGCGAGGTGGGCCGCGTTGGTGAGGATCTCGAGGGCGAAGCGCGCGTCGCCGTTCGGCGCGGCGATCCGCGCGACCTGGTCCAGGAGGTCGCGGTCGAAGCTCCCCGGACGCAGGGCGAGCTCGGCCCTCGCCTGCAGGATGTCCGTGAGCGCCGCTCGGTCGTACGGGGCGAGGGCCACCCGGTGGGTGACGCCGAAGCTCGAGCGGCTCGCGGCGTCCAGGTACGGAAGGAGGTCCTCGGTGGCGATCAGGACCAGCGAGATCGAGCCGAGCCCGACCTCGCGTCCCCGGGACAGCAGGTAGGCGAGCTTCGTC
>JASIDM010000030.1 GCA_030044695.1 Thermoplasmata archaeon | reverse complement strand
CGGCTCGTCAGGAGGAACGCCGCGGTCAGGGACTCCGAGGGGGACCAGCCGAGGCTGCGGACGACGGCCCCCCCGACGAGGAGCTTGGAGACGAAGGCGAACGCGCAGAGCCCCGCGAAGGCGACGATCGTCGCGGGCGAGCTCACCAGCGACCGCAGGTCCATCCCGAAGCCGACGAGGGCGAAGAACAGCGGGATGAAGAACCCCCACGTCACCGCGTCGAAGACCCGGCTGATCTGGCGGTGCTCGCGGACGCCGATGCTCTCGGGGCTCACCAGGAGCCCCGCGTAGAACGCTCCGACCAGGAACGTGAGCCCGAGCGCCTGGGAGTACAGCGCGGCCCCCAGGCCGCCCACCATCAGGATCGCGAAGCCCAGCTCTCGGGAGTGGGCCTCCTGGCGGACCCGGGAGACCAACCGATCCCAGACCTTCAGCTGGCGGAGGGCGGTCAGGCCGCTGTGGATGGCGAGGATCGAGGCGAGGAAGACGCCGACCGTCACGCCGGCGATCGCCGTGCTGAGGCCGAGGCTCCCCCCGCCGCTCGAGCTCCAGCGCAAGAGGATCGAGAACGCCGTGACGGCCGCCAGCTCGTTGACGAGGGCGCTGTTGATCAGCAGGACGCCGAAGCGGGTCGTGCTGAGGCCCATCTCGGAGAGCATCACGGCGAGGACGGGCACCGCCGTGACCGACACGGTGAGGGCCACGAACAGCGACGTGATCGTCGGGAGGCCGGGGTAGAGCAATCGGACGGCGACCGCCCCGAACAGGAACGGCGTGACGAACAGCGCCACCCCGAGTAACCCGGCCGTGACGCCGGTCGAGGAGATCTGCCGGGGGGTGATGGCGAGCCCGGCGGTCATCAGCACGAAGAACGTGGCGAGCACCTCGAGACCGGAGAACTCGCTGGCGACGCTCGTCAGGCCGAGGACCGGCCCGAGCAGGGTGGGGCCGATGACGATGCCGACGATGAGCTGGCCGACGAGCGCCGCCTGGCCGAGCCGGCTGACCAGCTCGCCGGCGAGCACCGCGCAGCCGACCAGGAGGAACAGCCCGACGACGAACTCGGTGACCGAATTCACGCCCCACCCCGTCCGGCCCGCGTACCGTGCACGCGGGCGGTCGGGTCGGCGCCCCTGCCGCCGGGCCAGCCGGCTCGGACGACCGCTCCCGCGTTGTACCGGTCCCTACGGCGCCCCATAACTAGGTTTGTACGCAACGGCGTCGCGGGGGCTCTCATGAGCCCCCAGCGCCTCAGGATAGGACGGTGTCGCGGCCGAAGACCACGAGGGTCGCGACGGAGCCCGACGGCCCGGCGGCCCGGGCCGAGCGCGCGCGTCGAGCGATCGAGGAGCCGTTGGACGTCCGATGGGCGTTCGGCGAGCCGTTCGTCGAGCTGGAGGTACGCAACCCGGTCCACCGGACCCGCTACCGGGTCGTCTTCCCGGAGTATCCCTCGCGCGCCTCGGCGCTCTGCACCTGCACGGACTTCGCGCGACGGGGTCTCGGGACGTGCAAGCATCTCGAGGCCGGATGGGCCTGGCTTCAGCAGGCCGGGACGCCGGCGGAGGGAGCCCCGGCGAGGCCGTCGGCCCCCGACGAGCCGATCTGGAACGCGGTCGACCGGGAACTGGAGCGGCTCCGGTCACGGGGACCCGAGCGGATCGGCGACGTCGACGCCGTAGGGGCGCTCCTCTACGGAACCCTGACGGAGGCCCGCGAGGGCGGGGAAGAGGTTGGGCGCGGATGGGCCGAACGCGCCGGGCCTACGCCGACATCCCGGGGGCGCCCTTGAGCGCCCGGATCTTGTAGTACTCGGGGTCGACGATGACCTCGCCGTTGACGCCCATCGTCTCGATCGTCTTCAGCTTGAGGCCGGTCTGGGCCTTGGCGGCCTGCCAGTCGGGGATCGGGATCGAGAACTTCTTCTCGACCTCGGTCCGGTAGATCGGGCCCGAGTTGTACGAGCAGAACGGGATGATCCGTCCGTCCGGCACCGCGTAGTGGATGTCGCAGCGCATCAGGCGCTGGATGTCGTAGTCGTAGGCGTCCTGGAAGTGCATGTTGCCGATGTAGAGCGTGCGCCAGGTGAACTTCGCGACGGCCTCCTTGTTGCCCTCGGTGAAGATCGACGCGATGATCCGGACGCAGTTCTTCTCGCTGACCCCCTCCGGGGCCTTGGAGAAGTCGAAATACTTCGCGACGTCGTGGAGCAGACGGGCCCCCGCGACGGCCGTGCGGACGCGGGCGAACCGGGCGTCCCGGTACTTCTCGATCATCGCCTCGACGTTCTCGAAGAACCCGTCGACGTCCATGAACCGGGGCAGCGGCGTGATCTTCTGGCCGTCCTGGGAGACGAAAGCGAACGTCGCGCAGCCGCATCCGGGGTGGGTCGTGAGGGTCATCTTCTCCTCCCCGTGGATGATCGACGCGAGCTCCGAGATCGGGGCCACCGACGGCACCGGGAAGAAGTCCGACTTCTCGAACGGTCCGTCCGTGCAGAGGATGCGGACCAGGTCCGACTGGGTGAACCGCATCTGGAACCGGTCCTTGTCCGGGATCCGCGCGGTCAGGGCGACCGGCTGGAAGTTGACCCCCCGGACGACATCGAGGTTGTCGATGGCGAACCGGACGGTCGGCCAGATCTCCTTCTCGTTGAACCCACCGACCAGGGTCGGCACGAGCACCACGGAGAGCGGCTTGTCCGGCTTGCCCGCCGCGAGGTCGCTCGCCGGCGAGTGGGTCTCGCGGGCCGCCTGGATCGCCTTCTGCTTGACCTTGAGCAGCGGGACCCCGCGGACCTTGCGGTAGATCTCGTCGTCGAGGCCGTCGAACTGCAGGTACAGGGTGTGCAGGCCCGC
>JASIDM010000002.1 GCA_030044695.1 Thermoplasmata archaeon | reverse complement strand
TCTCGCCAGTGCCGTTCGCCCCGCCCGCGGTGGTCCAGGGAAAGTCGTACGCCGTCGCCACCTGGCACGGGCTCAGGTACCCGCCCGGGCCGGCCGCGCAGGCGGCGTCGGGCACGACCTGGGCCCCGGTCCCGGCGGCGATCAGCTCGGGCTCGATCGCGGGAGCGGTGCTGAGCCCGAGGACGCCGGTCCAGGGGGCGATGCGCGGCAGGCTCGCGGCGGTCGGATGGTCCACGAACGTCGTGCCGTCGGCCGTCCGGTACGTCGCCAGCGACGTGGCGAAGGCGAGGGCGACGTTCGGGGCCGATCCCTCGACGGCGAGCAGCAGGCCGTCCGGATGGGCACGGACCGTGAGCCCGAACCTCTCGAAGTAGCTCTCCGCGGCCGCGACGGCCGCCGGCGAGGCCCCGTACAGGTCGTTCGCCTCGGCGGCCGTGAGGTAGGACCGGTACTCGGGAAGCCCCGGGACCTGGGTCGCGTTGACGAACGCGGCGAGCCCGCTCGGGTCGCGCGAGGCCAGCCCGACGTCGACGGTCAGCGAGACGTTGGCGCCGGCCGGACCGACGTCGCTCGTTCCCGGGGTCGGCGAGAACGCCGGGGCGACCATGACCGCGCTGCCCTCCTCGGCGGAGGGTCCCGGGGACACGGAGAGGCCGCCGACCAGCGATCCTCGCGAGAGCGTGCCGGGGAGCGCCGCGAGGAGGGCCGCCGCCAGCGCGACCGCGGCGACCAGCGTCCGGGAGCGGGCGGGCCGTGGGCGCATGCGTCGCTTCACGCGCGCACTGCGCTTTCCTTTTGTCGTCGGCCGGCTCCGGGCCCGAGAGCTCATAACCCGGGCCCGGAGTCTCGCGCGAGGGCGGCGTGGACCCCTACCTCGGGTACGAGATCGCCGCCGCCGCCGTCGTCGTCTACGGTCTCGCGGTCTACGGCCTATGGCGTACCGGCCGCATCGGTCCGGACCGCCACCTGACCCTGTTCGGGCCGGCGCTGATGCTCAAGACCGGGCGGGGCCGCGCCGCGCTCGACCGTTGGGGCCGGTTCGTCCGGTTCTGGACCCACGTCGGCGACCTCGGCATCGCGCTCGCCGCGGCCGCGATGGGCGCGATCGTCGGGCTGCTCGTGCTGGGAGCGGTCGTCTCCACCCGCCTCACCCCCTCGCAGGCCCCGTCGGTCTCCGAGGCGGTCGGGCTCCCCGGCATCAATCCGTTCATCCCGATCGGCTACGGGATCCTCGCCATCGTCGTCGGGATCGTCCTCCACGAGCTGGCCCACGGGGTCCTCGCCCGCTCCCAGCGGATCGGCGTGAAGAGCCTGGGCGTGCTCTGGTGCATCGTCCCGATCGGGGCGTTCGTCGAGCAGGACGACGTCCAGATGGCGAGCGCCTCCCGCCGCGTCCGGGATCGCGTGGCGGCCGCCGGGGTGCTCGCGAACTTCGCCCTCGCCGCGGTGTTCTTCGTCGCCCTCTCCGCCCTCGTGGCGACCAGCGTCGCGCCGAACGCCGCGGGGGTCGGCATCGCCTACGTCGAGCCGGGCTCGCCCGCCGGCAACATCTCGCTCGCCGCGGGCGACATCATCACAGCGCTGAACGGCACGAGCACGCCGAGCGTCGCCGCCTTCGAGTCGGCGATCGCGGCGACGGTCCCGAACGCGTCGGTGAGCCTCACGTACTTCTCGGCGTCGACGCACGCCTCGGTGACGACCTCGATCCTGCTCGGGACGAACCCGACGAACCACACCCGCGGCTACCTCGGGGTGGAGATCGACGGGCTCACGCCGGCCCAGCTGCGCTCGATCCTCGTCTCGCCGCTCACCAGCAGCGCGGGACCGGTCACGGGGACGATCGACTGGATCGTGCTCCCGCTCGCGACGATCGAGCCGATCACCTCCCCGACGTCGTCGTTCTTCCACCTCGTCGGCCCGCTCGGCTCGGCGTCCCCTTCGGGGTTCTGGATCGGCGCGAACGTCCTCTACTGGCTCGCCTGGATGAACCTGCTGCTCGGGCTCTCCAACGCCCTGCCCCTGGTGCCGCTCGACGGGGGCCTGCTGTTCCGCGACTTCGCCGCGTCGGTGGCGGCGCGGCTGCGTTCCGGCTGGTCGAAGGCGCACCTGGAGGCGTTCGCCACCCGGGCGTCGGTCCTCGCCTCCGTGCTGGTCCTGCTCCTGCTCGCATGGCAGTTCGTGGTCCCGCGTCTCGGCTGAGCGAGGAGGAGCTCCTCGCCGACTACCCGTTCCTGCCGGGCGCCGAGGCGGTCCTGGGCGGCGAGCCGCTCTCCGTCCGCGAGCTGCTCGAGGCGCCCGGCTACGACCGGGTGCGCGCGATCGGCCGCGCCCGCGTGCTTGCCGCCCAGGACGACCCCCGGGGGGAGACCGGGGTCGCCGAGCTGCCCGCCGCACGGCCCGACGAGCGGTACCTTTCCTTCCTGTTCGCCCGGCTGGTCCTCGCGGCGGCCCCGTCCCCCGCCGCGCTCCGCCGGTGGGCAGTCGCGGAGTCGAAGCGAGCCCACGAGCGGCTGCGCAAGGCCGCGGGAGACGAGCTGGAGGAGGTCGCCCGGCGGCTCGAGTACACGTTCGCCAGCGAGGGCGGCCGGGTCCGCGTGCCCGTCGCGGAGTACGTCCGGCTCGCGACGCCGATCCGGGAGGCGGAGTTCCGTCTCGCCCGTCAGGAGCTGAGCGCCGGCAGCGTCTCCGTGGCGCCGGTCCGGGCCTCCCGGCTCCTCGAGGAGGCGGTCCGACGGACCCTCGCCGTCCCGCCGCCGTTGAGCCCCGAGACGACCCGGGCGGTCCGGGAACGGGAGGCCGAGCTCCTTGAGGAGGTCGCCCGGCGCCTCCCCGCCCCGACGGCCCGGGCGGGGGGCCCCGCGGGCCCGGTCCGGCGGGAGCTGTTCCCGCCGTGCATCCGCCGGATGCAGCGGACCCTCGAGAAGGGGGAGAACCTCTCCCACGCGGGCCGGTTCGGGCTCGCCGCCTTCCTCCACCGGGCGGGCGCGTCGTTCGAGTCGATCGTCGACGCCTACCGCGGGGCCCCGGATTTCGACGAGTCGGTGACCCGCTACCAGGTCGAGCACATCACGTCGCGCGACGGCGGCCGGGGGTACGAGCCCCCCGAGTGCGACACCCTGCGCAGCCACGGGCTGTGCGCCCGGGACGGGGACCCCGACGCCGCCGACCCGGCCGACCGGGCCCGCGATCCCCGATGCTTCGAGCCGACACTGAAGCACCCGCTCCAGTACTACCGCCGCCGCGGCGGCGCGCCGGTCGAGGCGCCGGACGGCCCGGCTAGCGTTCCGGGAGCTCCCGGTACGTCCGGCGGGCGCGAGCGAACGCCGTCCACTGTCCGGCGAGGATGAAGTAGAGGAACGCGACGTCGATCACGGTGAACCCCCAGCTGCCGAGGTGGAACCGCGACCAGGGTGCCGACGGCGCCCACGGCCACGGCAGCGACAGGTCGAACTCGAGGAACGCCGCCGCCGCGAGGACGATCAGGCGGTCGGCGCGGGTCAGCAGGCCGCCGTAGGCCCGCCCTCGACCGACGGCCTGAGCTTGCGTCCCCATGTAGCTCGTCAGGAGCA
>JASIDM010000029.1 GCA_030044695.1 Thermoplasmata archaeon | reverse complement strand
GCGTCCGCCCGGGAGGCCGATCGGGAGGTGCACGCGCTCCAGAGCGTGCTCGCCGCGGGGGCGCTGGAGCGACGCACCGTCTCCGTGTTCGACGTCGGTCCGTCGTCTCGGCGCGGGGCCGGGGTCCGGCGGCTGCGGGCCTCCTTGCAGGACGCGGACCCCAGCCTCCACCTCTCGGCCCCGGGGATCTCGGTGCTGGTCGGCCGGGTGGGCCGTGAGCTCCCGGAGCCCGAGGTGACGCGGTGCCGGCAGTTCGGTGAGCACCTCGCCGGCCTCGCTGTCGCCGAGGGGACGGCCTAGCGGCGCGCCGTCGCGGCGTTGCCGCTCCAATCGTTCGCTTATATCGTCCCCACGACGCATCGAGGGGAGAGTAGGCATCGATGGCGGTCCGCGTCGAGCCGCCCCGTGGGCGGTCGGGCTCGAGCGAGGCGTCGAGATACCCAGGCCTCACGGCCGAGGAGCGGGGCCTTGAGCCACCGTTCCCACCACCCTTGGAGCCGGTGGCCGTGCCGTCGTCGCTCGCGGTGCCGTTGGCGGCCACCCCGCTGGTCGACGGGCTCGCGGAACGGCGAGGAGCCCCCGAGGCGAGTCCCGACCTTCCTCCCTCGAGCCTTCCGTCGGCGAGCGAGGGGCTCTTCGACGTCCCCGGGCTGCTCGAGCGGCTCTGGCTGGCCCGCGCGCTCGAAGTGCACCGAGCCCGTTCCTTCGCGGTCGCGGCTCCTCATCCGCCGTCACCGGGCGTGCCGAGGACCCTCGGCGCTCCCGCCGCGGACCTCCCTCCCGGGAGGTTGGAGGCGGAGTCGAGCGCGCCACGCCTGACGGAGCCAGGACGTTCGACGGGCGCTGCGGAAGCGCCTCGGTCGTTGCCGTTGGAACCCGCCCCACGCAAGAGCTGGGTCTGTCCGTACTGCTACCTCGCCAACGACCGGGATGCGACGACGTGCCGAGGCTGCCGTAGCGGCAACCTGCACCTGTAGGCGGTGCGCTCCCCCTCGGGGCCAAGGGGTGCCCGGGGTCGGCCGCCGTCTGGCGCCGGTGCAGGCCGGTCCTAGTCCTCGCGGGCTAGCTGGCGGGGTAGAGCTCGAGGAGCCGGTCCAGCAACCCGATCGGGGGGGAGCCCCCGGCGAGGACGGCGTCGTGGAACCGTCGCAGGCTGCCGCCGAACTTCGAGGCGAGGAACCGACGCCGCGCGCTGAGGATGCTGAGCTTGCCGAGGGTGTAGGCGAAGTACTCGGGGTTGAACGTGCCGCGGATCGCCTCGCGCTCGGCGGGCAGCCGCTCGAAGTGCGCCTCGCGCTGGAACAGCTCGGTCGCCTGCTCGACCGACCAGCGCTCGGTGTGGAGCCCGATCGACGCGAGGAGTCGGCAGTCGCGGAGGAGGGCGTCGTGGAGCTGGGCGACCTCGGCGTTCCTCCCTCCGCCGTCCAGTCCGGCCTCGATCGCCAACTGCTCGGTGTAGTGGGCCCACCCCTCGCAGAACGACCACGAGGTGTAGACGTTCCGGGCGAGCGACAGGCGGTGCGCCCGGAGGTGGAGGAACTGCAGGTAGTGGCCGGGGTAGACCTCGTGCACGGTGATGTTCCGCAGCATCGGCCGGTTCAGCGACCGCAGCCACTCCTCCTGCTGCGTCGGGCTCCACGTTGGGTCGACCAGCGTGACGAAGTAGATCCCCTCCGAGGCCGCGGTCTCGAACGGGCCCGGCGGGCTCATGCTCGCGGTGGTGGTCGCCCGACTGTAGGCCGGGGTCTCCTCGACCCGACAGGACGCCGGCTCGGGGATCGTCGCGAGGTCCTTCTCCCGGACGAACGCCTGGGCCTCGTCGACGTACCGGCGCGCCGTCGCGAGGACCTCCTCCGGACGGGGGTGGTCGGCCGCCACCGCCGCGAGGAGCGCGGACGGTTCCTGACGGGCCTCGCGAACGATGTCGGCCAGCCGGGCCTGGTTGCGCCGGAGGTCGGCCGTACCGGCGTCCCGGATCTCCTCGAACGGGACCTCGATCCCTTCGCGGACGAACAGGAGCTTGCGGAACCGCTCCGGGCCCAGGGCGAAGTCGGCGGTCGCTCGCGGCCGCTCCTCCTGGCGGAGCCAGGCAACGAACCCCCGAAGGGACTCCTCCGCGACCCCGCGAGCGGCGCGCAGCCCGCCGATGACCCCCCGGTCCGTGGCGAACTGCTCGGCCTCGGCGAAGTGGCTCGGCAACTGGTCGCCGATCTGGACAGCGAGATCGACGAACGGGCGGGGGAGCGGCCCCCGCAGGCGGCGCCGGCCCACGTCCAGGATCGCGGGGGCGGCCAGCAGGATCTTGGCCATCGCCTCGACGCGGGCCGGGGCCGGGCCGTACTCCCGGGCGAGGTAGCTCGTGAGCGAGAACATGCCGACGTACGCCATCGGGTTGCGTTCGAGCTCGTGGGCGTCGCGGAGATCGAACAGCGGGCTCTCCAGCAGCAGCCTCAGGATGAACCGGTCGACCTGGCGGTCCGGCGGGAGGGACTCCGCCTCCACGCGGCCCAGGCGTTCGAGCAGGCGGTCGGCCCCCTCCGCCCATCGCTCCGTCGCCCCCGGACCGAGATCGGGGCTGCGCCCGTCGTACTGGTGGAGGCCGAGGGCCACGGCGTACGCCGGCTGGAGCTCGAAGAGGTGGTCGACGATCTCGCGCTCGAGCGGTTCGAGCTCGGTCGACGGACCCATCGTTCCCACGGAGCGGTCCGGACAGAAAAGCTGTCCCGGCCGGACGGCGGGGCTACTCGACCCAGGCGATCCGGCAGACCGGGCAGGCGCCGCGTTCCAGCGTCGACCCGCAGACGAAACAACGGGAGAACGATCCCGACGGCGGACCGGAAGGCCCGGCGTCGGCGGGCCGCTGCGGGAGCGGAGGCGGAACGGTCCCCGGAACCGGGGGGGGTGGGTTCGGGGCGGACGCCCCCTCGGCCGACGGCGGCGATGCGGGGGCCGCCGTCGCCTCCGCGTGCTCGTCGGTCGACGCGTCCCGATCGCGGCTCCGTCGGCGGAACAGCATGACGGCCCGCGCAGGTCCCGGCCGCCGTAAAGGCGTCGCGGTGGCCGACGGCTAGGGTTTTCGCCCCGCGCGCCACGGAGCTCCCGTGGCGCCTGGCCCTTCCGAGCGGCTGCGGGAGCTCCACCTCGAGCTCCCGCCCCCGCCGACCCCCAAGGGATCGTACGCGCCGGTGGTGCGATCGTCCGGTCTCGCCTGGGTCTCGGGCCAGATCGTCTTCGAGCAGGGCGCCGTGGTGCGCCCGGGCCTCGTGGACCGGGACGTGCCGGCCGACGTCGCCTCCGAGCTCGCCCGCCGGGCCACGCTGCAGGCGCTGAGCGCCCTCGCGCAGGAGTTGGGGAGCCTGGAGCGGGTCCGTCGCGTCGTCCGCGTCGGGGTCTTCGTCGCCGTCTCCCCCGGATTCCACCTCGAGCACGAGGTCGCCAACGGCGCCTCCGACCTGCTGCTCGCGGTGTTCGGGGAGCCGGGGCGGGGCAGCCGGGCGACGGTGGGGGTCGCCGGACTTCCGCTGAACGCTCCCGTCGAGGTCGAGCTTTTGGTCGAGGCCCCCTAGCGCCGGCGTGGAACCGTCGCCGTGGCCGGGGGTCTGGCGCGACGGTCGCGAGCTGTTCACCCGGAACGCGGTTCCCGGCGTGAGCGTCTACGGCGAGCCGCTGCGCACCTCCCACGAGGTCGAGTACCGCGGTTGGGACCCGTGGCGCTCCAAGCTCGCGGCGCTGCTCGCGCGAGGGGCGCCAGGCTCCGTCCTCGAGCCGCCCCGCGCGGTACTCTACCTCGGGGCGGCCCACGGCACCACGGCCAGCCACCTCTCGGACCTCTGGCCCGCCGCTCCGATCTACGCCGTCGAGAAGAGCCCCAGCGTCTTCGCCCCGCTGGTGGCGCTCGCCCGCCGTCGCACGAACCTTTACCCGATCCTCGCCGACGCCCAGCTCCCGGAGCGGTACCGCGCCGACGTCGGCGAGGTGGACCTGCTCTACCAGGACGTGGCCCAGCGCGACCAGGTGAGGATCTTCCGGGAGAACGCTGACGCGTGCCTCGCCGCCCGGGGCCGTGGGCTCCTGATGTTGAAGGTCCGCTCGGTCACCCAGCGCCGCCCCACGGCGGCGATCGCACGGGAGAGCCGGGCCGAGCTCGACCGCCACGGCCTCCGGGTCGACGGCGAGTGGCCGCTGGCTCCGTTCGCCCGGGACCATCTCGCGCTCGCCGTGCGACGCTGACGGTCGCCCTCCAGCGACCGCCGGGCGGTGCATCCACTTCTGGACCCTCGGGGTGGAGCGCCTCGGGTGGTGCCGCGTGCCCTGGGCATGGACGGGGATGGCCGCGATCGCGCTCCTCGCGCTGCTCGGCCCCGTGGCAGGAGCGGGAGGTCCTGCGGGGGCGCCGTCATCGGCGGTCCGCCTGGCTCCGGCCCCCGCGTCCCCGGCGGAACCGGTGCTCGCCGTGGACCCCCCGGCGTGGTGGATGACGAGCGGCGCCAACGTCACCCTGCAGGCCACGTGGAGCGCGAGCCCGCCGGAGTGCACCGTCGACCCCCTGTGGTACCGCTGGGCGATCGGCCCCGGGGCGAGCGAAGGATCGTGGACCAGCCTCAACGGCTCGATCGCCGTGTTCGATGGCGCGGACGCGGGCACCGGGACCACCGAGCTGGTCGTTCGCGGCGCCGCGACGATCGCCTGTCCGGGAACGTTCGGCGTGGACTACTCCCGAGCGACCTCGAACGTCACGGTCGCGGCACCGGTGGTGCTCAGCGGCCTGGCGTTCACCGAGGACCCGATCTCCCCGGGCACGGCCGACGCGCTGAACGGCAGCCTGCTGGGCGGCGAGCCGCCGTACGGGGTCCAGGTCGCCTGGGGCGACGGCACGTCGTCCGTCACCAACGTCAGTCGTCCCGGCAACTTCTCCCTCGTCCACACCTACGCGGGGGCCGGGTCGTTCGCTCCGAGCGTGGTCGTCACGGACGCGGTCGGGCGATCGGCGGAAGGGGTGCCGGCCGAGCCCCTGAACGTGAGCCGCGCCTTCGCCGCGGCGATCGTCCCGGCGGAACCGGTCGCCGAGGTCGGGGTCCCGCTCCGCGTTCGCATTCAGACGGCGGAGACGCCCGCCGGCTACTCCAGCCTGTTCTCGTGCCCCAACGGGACCTCAGCCGATCCCGGGGCGGGCCCCGGGCTCGCGTACACCTGCTCGTTCGCGACGGCGGGGGTCTCACCGATCGCGTTCGAAGCGGTCGGCTCGGCCTCGCCGTTCCCCGTTGCGACGGCGACCCTGCGGGAGCCCGTCGTCGCGGCCCTCTCGCTCGGGCTGCCGGGGCCGCCCCCGGTCGGCGAGGTCGACACGGACGACGACGTTCCGTTCGTCGTCTCCGGAGGCGTCGGTCCGTTCCTCGTCGCGTGGTCGCTCGTCGGCGCGGGGGTCGGGGGCACGGAACGCTTGGCCGCCGATGGGGACGGGTACCTTGCCGTCCCGGCGACGGCCCCCGGAGGGTTTCCCCTCTCGATCGTCGCGACCGACGAGCTCGGGGTCGTCACCGCCACGACGGAGACCGTCGACTTCGCTCCGTCCTTGGAGCTGTCGGCCTCCGCCGGGTCCGCGACGGAAGGGAACGGGACGGTCGTCAACGTGACCGCGGCGGTCGCTGAGGGCGCGCCGCCGTTCGACTGGGCCGTGGTCCCGATGCGGGCCCCCGCCAACGGCTCCTTCGGGACCGGCGCGCTGGCGAGCGTCGGCGCGTTCAGCTGGAACGCCAGCTTCCGCACGGAGGGGACCCTCGACCTCGCCGTGGTGGTCGTGGACGCCGACGGCGGCTCCGCCACGCTCAACCTCTCCGTCCCGCTCGCGCCGGAGCTCTCGGTCGTCGCTAAGGTCGCGCCCAGCGGCCCGGGGCAAGTCACCCTCCTGGCGACGATCTCGGGAGGGGTCCCGCCGTATTCCGCGAGCTGGACGGACAGCGCGGGGGACGACTGGAACAGCTCCGCCGGTGGTCCGGGAACGCTCCAGCTCCGGGTGCGGCCCTCCGGGACGGGAGCGTTGACGTTCGACCTGACGGTCACCGACGCCGGCGGGGGCTCGGCCGTGGCGTCGATCGGCGCCACGGTCGCGGGCGACTCCGGGGCCAACCTGAGCGAGGCCACGCCGGCCGCGCTCGGGGTCGCGGGCCTGGCGGTCGGCCTCGTTCTCGGTCTCCTCTTCCGCCGACGCCGAGGGTCGTCGGACCGGCCTCCCCCGCTCGACCCGGTCGCCGTCCTTCGCGAGGCGATCGAGCCGTCGGACGGTGTCGACCGCGGCTTGGTCGAGATGCTCGCCGAGGAGCGCGGGCTGTCGCGCGAGGTCGTTCAGGCGACGCTGGAGCGCCTGAAGGTCGCCGGCACGGTCCGGTCCGGACGCGGCGCGGACGGCGAGGAGGTGCTGGCGTGGTCCGAGCCGGCCCGGCCATGATCGACCCGCGCGGCCTCCGTGTTGGCGCGACCGTGGCGATCGGTATCGCCCTCCTCGCCACGGGTCTCCCAACGGCCCCGACCGGAGCGGCGCCGCGCGCGGCGTCGGCGCCGACGAGCGGGCCGGTCGCGAACTTCACCGCGGCGATCAACCGACTGGTCGAGCTCGTCGGCCTCGCCGGGGGCGGGATCCTCGCGCTCGTCTGGGCCCGGGTCGCGCTGAGCTGGTTCTCCAACGACGTGACCAAGAAGATCCAGGCGAAGGACCGGGCCCGGGACGCCCTCGTCGGCACGCTACTGTTCGTCGCGGCCGTGAGCGGTCTCGTCTACGGGCTCGCCCACTGGGTCGTCACCGGCTCGTGACGGACGACGATGCCCGCCACGGACCTGTCGAACCTGGTCCAGCTGCTGCTGTTCCTGCTGTTCGCCGATTTCACGGCGCTCGTCGCCGCGGTCACGGGTCCGACGTACGACAACCTGCTCGTGCCGTCGCTCGCCCCGCACGCGCTCTACCCGTCGCTGTTCGCCACCACGGCCGGCCCGAGCGATTATCTCGGCCAGGCCGCGGCGTTCTCGTCGTTCCTGGTCGGCCGGGTCGTCGATCCCCTCGTGGCGCTCCTCGCCCTCGGCGTCGCCGCCCTCTACCTGGCCCGCTCGACGGTGGCCCGGTGGGCCCAGACGTTCGACGGCCTGCTCCCCCGCCTCGTGCTCGCGGTCGCCGCCGCCAACTTCACGCTCCCGATCCTCGGCGCGCTGCTGGCCGTCGCCGGTTCGCTCTATCCCGTCGTCGCGAGCTGGGACGGAGGGGCCTGGCAGCATTGGGTGAACCTCGCCGGCTACGGGGAGTTCCGGCTCTCCTGGGACAACGGGGTGCTCGCCTTCGTGCTCTCCCTCGTGGAGTTCGCGCTGGTCCTGGCGCTCGTGCTGGCCGTCGGGCTCCGCGACGCCCTCCTCTCGGTGCTCGTGGTGATCCTGCCGCTGCTCACGCTGCTGTGGCCGTTCCGGCCGCTCGCGACGATCCCCCGTCGGGCGTGGCTGCTGTTCGCGGAGCTCGCGTTCCTGCCGTGCGTCCTCGTCGTCCCGCTCGAGCTCGCCGTGGGGAGCCCGTCGCCGGTGCTGCTCATCGGCTACCTCAGCGCGGCGATGGCCTCGCCGTTCCTGCTCTCGGCGAGCGGGGCCCACCTCGTCGCGATCGGCTTCCCGAGCACCAGCACCGCCGTGCAGGCCGGGGTCGGTCGGGGGCTTGCTGCGGCGCCCTCGGCGGCGACCGGCCCCGCCGGCCCGGCGGCCGCCGCGCTCCGCGACGGCGGCTCGGCGGGTAAGGCCGCCGCCGGGGCGATCCGGTCTGCCGCGTCGGCCGGCGGGCCGCTCGCCGTGCCGTCCGCGCTGCACGAGCTGCTCGGGCACGGCGTCCTCTCGGCGGCGCGGCGGGTCGGCTCGGGGGCCTCCGGCGGCCGTGGGCCGCCGCGGCTCCCCCCGATGCGGCCCGGGGCCGGGGGCACGGATGGACGAGGATGACCGGCCGATCTGGGTGGCGGTGCCGGAGCGCCTGGACCGGCGGCTACGCCTGGGGCCGTTCCCCAGCGGTCGGGACGCCGTCAAGTTCGTGGCCGCCGCGGCGATCGCGGCGGTCGTCAGCCTCGTCGTGGCCCCCTGGGCGGGCCTGCCGATCGTCGCCGTCGGGGCGCTGGTCGCCCTGTGGCGACCGGACGGCGAGGCGCTCGACGACCGCCTCGCCGCCGTCGCGCGCTGGGCGCTCCGAAGGGTCGGGGGCTCGGGAACGATGAGCGGGCCCGGGGACGGCGGTCCGTCCGGCGCTCCGGCGACGGTCCGGCTCGGCGACGGCCGGATCGCCGCGATCGTTCAGCTCGGGGGCGTGCCCCTCGCGTTCCTGCCGCCCGACGAGCTCGCCCGTCAGTTCGAGCTCTACCGGCAGCTGCTCCGGGCGGTGGACGGCGACCTCCTCCTGGTGGCGACGGCCGCCCCGATCCATGCCGGCGCGGTCGTGCCGAGGGACGGGGCCGTCGCGCCGGGGGAGGAGGCGGCCCGGGCCGGCTATCGCGAGCTCGTCGAGCTGCTCGCCCGCCGTCGGTCGGTGCGTCGGGTCTATCTCGCCCTCGCCCAAGGCTCCGCGACGCCGGAGGGGCGGCGGCGCCTCGAGGGGGCGGTCGACCGGCTCGGGGAACGGCTCGCCGACCTGGGCCTGCGGGCCGAACGGCTCCGCGGGACGCCGCTCCGGCGGACGGCCCGGCGGCTGCGCCTGAGCCCGCTCGAGGGGGACCGATGACCGGGACCGGGGGCGGCACGCTCGGGTTCGACACCTTCGGCACCGCCTGCGGCCTCGCCGTGATCGCCGGGGCCCTCGCCCTCCTGGTCCCCACGCTGGCCGCGCTGACGGCGACGCTCGTCGCGCTGGCCGTGGCCGGGTGGGCCGCCCGGCATCGTCGAGGGGGCCCGCCCCGGTACCGGTCGGCCAGGTCGACGCTCGCCGAGCTCGTCCCGTGGCTGCCCCTCGCCGCGGCCGCCGTGCTCTTCGTCGACCCGGTCGCCCCCTGGGCGGACGCCCGGGCGCTGCTGCTCGGGCTGGGCACGGTCCCCGTCTGGGTCGTCGAGCGCGGAGGAAGCGGTCGGTGGCTCCGAGGGCGGAGGTCGGGGTGACGGGGCGGAAGGCGGCCGCCGCGGTCCGGGAGGGTCCCAGCTGGAGGCGGATCGGGGTCCGGTACGCCTGTCCGCTGCTGGTGCGCCAGTTCCCGGGGGAGGTGCCGTTCGGCTTCCTCGGGCGGGCCGCGCCCCCGTCGGCCTCGGTCGAGATCGTCCTCGAGGCGCACCGCCTCCCCACCCCGAGCGCGCTCCAGCTCGTGCACGGGGCTCGCTCCACCGCCGAGGCGGAGCTCGCCTCGGGCGCCGGGGCCTCCTCGCCGTCGGAGCTCGAGCTCGAGCGGCGATCGGCCGAGGAGCTCGGTCGGGCGGTCGCGGGCCGGCTCCAGGAGCTCTGGAGGGTCGGGCTCTGCTGGGTCGCCACCGGGTCGAGCCGGGTCCGGGCCGAACGGGAGCGCCAGCGGCTCACCGAGCGGCTCGCGGGGCTCGGGTTCCGCCTGCGCGTCCCTCGCTACGAGGTCGCCGGAGCGCTCGACGCACCGGGCCAAGGGCCCGGCGTCGACCGGCCGAGCGGCTACTGGCAGACGCTCACCACCGACGGCCTCGCGGCCCTCTATCCGTTCGGGGACGAGACGGTCCTCGATCCCGAGGGGGTCCTGGTCGGCCTCTCCCTGGGCGATGCGAGCCCGGTCTTCCTCGATCGGTGGCGGCAGGCGAGCCACTCCTGGGGATGGTTCGGCACGACCGGCGCCGGCAAGTCGTTCGCGGCGGCGCTGACGGTGCTCCGGACGCGCTGGCTCCGGCCCGAGACCGAGCTGATCTTCCTCGACCCGCTCGGGGAGTACGCCGGGCTCGTCCGGGCGCTCGGCGGCACCGTCGTCCGGCTGCGCGACGCCGGCTCCGGACGGCTAAACCCGCTCGACCCGGCGACCACCGGCGGCGATCGACGGGAGAAGGCGGCCCGCGTCGTCACGATGCTGCGGGCGCTCTGGCCGAGCCTCCGGGACGAGGAGGCGGCCACGCTCGACGCCGCGGTGAGCCGGCTGTACGAGCGGGGCGATCGCGAACCCACGTTCAGCGGCCTCGCCGACGAGCTCGACGGGGGAGGCGCCGCCGCCGGGCGGCTCGGCGCCCTGCTCGGGGTGTTCCGAACCGGTTCGCTGCGCCAGGTCGACGGACCGACGACCCTGCGGGTCGACGGGCCGACGGTGGGGATCGATCTTGGGGGGGTCGCCGACGACCACCTGCCGTTCCACCTGGCCTACCTGCTCGACTGGACGTACCACCGCCTCAGCGCCCGCCCCGGGCCGAAGCTCGTCGTCCTGGACGAGGCGCATCTCCTCACCCGCCACGCCGGCACCACGGAGTTCCTCGACCGGACGGTCCGTCATCTCCGCCACTTCGGGGCGGGGCTCCTGCTGCTCAGCCAGAACCCGGACGACTTCCTCGCGACGGCGAGCGGCCGGTCGCTGTTGCGCAACCTCGCCGCCACGGCGTTCCTCCGCCTGCCCGAGGTCTCCGCGGAATGTCGGGCGTTCTTCGGCCTGACCGCCACGGAGGCGGCCTGGCTCACGAAGGCCCGGCTCCCCGCGGACGCCGGTTACGCCGAGTCGCTCTGGCGGATCGGCCCCTGGCATCTGCCCCTCGCCCTCGTCGCGTCGACCGGAGAGTACGAGCTGCTGGCGGCGGCCTTGCGGGGCGCTACGCCGGCCGGCCTGACGGATGCCGGTCGAAGTGGGGGTTTATAGGGCGGCGCACGGCCGTTGCCGGCGTGGCCGGAGGGGCGACCGACGACACCCCGCCGCGCCGGCGGACGAGCTGGAGCCTGAAGGCGATCGTCGAGGACGTCGCCGGCAAGCCGATCGGGGACTTCCAGGACCCCGCCAAGCCCGTGCATCCGTACCTCCGGGGCAAGGCGGAGACCCCATCGCGCGACGCCCCGGGGCCCGGCCCGGCCGAGGAGGCGTACGATCCGGTCGGGCACCTCTACCCTCCGCTGGTCGGGGCGAACGGCCGGGCCTACCACGGTCCCGACCACGAGCACCACGACGAGACCCTCGCGCGGCATCCCCCCGCGACCGCCGGGGTCGGCGAGCGACCCCGGAGCGCCGGACCCCTCCACCGGCCCGAGCGCCTGTACCTCCACTACCTGCTGCTCCACCTTGACCGGCTCAGCGACGCCGCGCTCGCCTACCTGCGGGCCGCCGTCGAGGAGGAGGTCGCCCACCGGGCGCGGCCGTTCCTCGCCCCCCGCGGCGTCCCCCCGACGCCGGCCGG
>JASIDM010000028.1 GCA_030044695.1 Thermoplasmata archaeon | reverse complement strand
GGGGCGGCGCCGCCCAGATAGGGTTTCCTCCCGGCGAGGCGCGGGGACGCCGGAAGCAGGGTTATCCGGTGGGACCGGCGTTACCGCCCGGGCGGGTCTTATAAGCGACCCGTCGGTGGGCCGCGCCGAGGGCGCGCCGATGGAGATGCAACCGGGCCAGATGGCCTACGATCGCGCGATCACCGTCTTCTCCCCGGACGGCCGCCTGTTCCAGGTCGAGTACGCCCGCGAGGCCGTCCGCCGCGGCGCGACGACCGCCGGCGTCGTGTACGCCAACGGCGTCGTCCTGATCGCGGACCGACGGATCCCGAACCCGAAGCTCGCCGAGGCCGCCAGCCTGGAGAAGATCCACCAGATCGACGAGAACATCGGCTGCGCCACCGCCGGCCTGGTCGCCGACGCGAGGGTGCTGGTCGACTACGCGCGTCTCGCCGCCCAGATCAACCGGGTCACCTACGCCGAGCCGATGAGCGTCGAGATGCTCGTGCGCCGGATCTGCGACTACAAGCAGCAGTACACGCAGTTCGGCGGGGTCCGGCCGTTCGGCACCGCGCTCCTGGTCGGCGGCTACGACGACGCCGGCGTCCACCTGTTCGAGACCGAGCCGAGCGGCTCGCTCACCAGCTTCCGGGCGGCGAGCACCGGCGGCAACAAGGGCCCCGTCATGGAGCTGTTCGAGCAGAAGTACCGTCCCAACCTCGACCGGGACGCGGCGATCCTGCTCGCCCTGGAGGGCCTCCGCGCGGGGCTGGACGAGAACGGCAGCCTCGCCCAGGTCGAGGTCTGCACGGTGCAGGTCGACCAGGGGATGGTCCGCCTCGCCCCGGAGGAGATCCAGCGGTACGTCCAGCGGCTTCCTCCCGCCGGCGGCGCCCCGAGCCGCCCCTCCCGCGGCTAGCCCCGCTGGGCCGGGGGCCTTCGATGGTGAAGGTCGAGGACGCCGTCATCGCGCGCTGGGAGACCCAGGGCTCGCGCTTCGAGGTCCTGGTCGACCCCGAGGCCGTCCAGGCGATCAAGGACGGCCGGTCCGTCGACCTCGCCGACAAGCTGGCGCTCGATCAGGTGTTCAAGGACGCCAAGAAGGGCGACAAGATCTCCGAGGAGCACCTGGAGAAGACGTTCCACACGCGGGACCTCGCCGAGATCGCCCGGCAGATCGTCCTCAAGGGGGAGGTGCAGGTCACCACGGAGCAGCGCCACCGCCTCCAGGAGGCGAAGCGGCGGCAGATCGTCCAGACGATCGCGCGCAACGCCATGAACCCGCAGACGGGGGCCCCGCACCCCGCGAGCCGGATCGAGGCGGCGATGCTGGAGGCGAAGGTCCACGTCGACCCGTTCCGGCCCGTCGACGCCCAGGTCCAGGAGGTCCTCGCGAAGCTGCGTCCGCTCCTCCCGATCCGCCTGGACGTGGTGAAGGTCCGGGTCCGCGTCCCCGG
Organism: Thermoplasmata archaeon; assembly: GCA_030044695.1. Classification (GTDB taxonomy): domain Archaea; phylum Thermoplasmatota; class Thermoplasmata; order Lutacidiplasmatales; family UBA184; genus Lutacidiplasma. The sequence continues at coordinate 4,576 of JASIDM010000028.1, read as the reverse complement.
CCAGCACTACCCGCGGGTCATCGGCGAGGTGAAGGGGCTCGGCAAGCTCCTCGAGGAGAGCTGGCTCCCGGACGGCTCCTGGAACGGGATCGTCGAGATCCCCGCCGGGGTCCAGACGGAGCTGTACGAGAAGCTCAACGCGCGGACCAAGGGCGCCGCCGAGACCGCTTTGGTTAAATAGCCCCCCCAGGTCGGACGGCCCGGTGAAGCATCAGCAATGCCCCGAGGTCATCGACCGGGCCACCGTACGGGTGGCCGCGAGGCGTCCGCCTCGCATCCCTCCCGGGATCGCGTACTAGTTCTTCCCGGCGAGGAGCTCCCGAGCCAGGGCTTGAAGCCCGGCCCGGGAACCTATCGGGTCGGCGGCAAGGTCTACGCCAGCCAGCTCGGGCTCCTCTCCCCCCGGCCGCCGCTCCTGCAGGTCGTCCCCCTTTCCGGGCGGTACCTGCCCAAGCCCGGCGACCAGGTCGTCGGCACGGTGACCGACGTCCAGAGCACGTTCTGGCTGCTCGACATCGGCGCGCCGCGGTGGGCCCCGCTCCACATGACCGGCGCCCCCTGGAAGGTCGACGTCGGGGAGACCGAGCGGTACCTGCGGACCGGCGACGCCGTCGTCGTCCGGGTGGAGAACCTGGACGCGACCGGCCGGATCGGCGTGACGATGCTCGGCGAGGGGTTGGGCAAGCTCGAGGGGGGCACCCTCGTGCGCATCTCGCCGGCCCGGGTCCCGCGGCTCGTCGGCCGCGGAGGCTCGATGATCGACACGATCACGCGCCACACCGCGGCGCAGGTCGCCATCGGCCAGAACGGCCGGGTCTGGATTGGCGGCAGCCCCGAGGCGATCCGCCGCGTCCGGGAGGTCCTGGAGATGATCGAGGAGAACGGGCCGAGGTCCGGGCTCACGGACCGCGTGGAGCGGTTCCTGCTCGCGACGACCCCGGTCGCCCGGGAGGAGGGGGGCCCCGCCGCGCGGGTCGTCCCCCACGACGACGGGCCGCCGTCCGCGGACGCGGCCCCGATGGAGGACGAGCCGGCCGAGCCCGGCCCGGCGGACGAGTGACGGTTCACGGAGGTTCACAACGATGGGGAGCGTAGGGGCGAAGGAAGTGCCGGTGCTGCTCAACGCCGACGGGCTCCGGATCGACGGACGGCGGCTGGACGAGCTCCGCCCGATCCAGATCCGGGCGGGGCCGCTGCCGCAGGCCGACGGGTCGGCGTTCGTGGAGTGGGGGCAGAACAAGGTGATGGCCGCGGTCTACGGGCCGCGCGAGGTCCACCCGCGGCACCTGCAGCAGAGCACGAAGGCCGTCATCCAGTGCCGGTACAACATGGCCGCCTTCTCCGTCGACGAGCGCAAGCGGCCCGGGCTCGACCGCCGCAGCCAGGAGATCTCCAAGGTGATCGCCGAGGCGTTCGAGTCCGTGGTCTTCGCCGAGGAGTTCCCCCGGACGAGCATCGACGTCTACATCGAGGTGCTGCAGGCGAACGCCGGCACCCGCTGCGCGGGCCTGGTGGCGGCGAGCGTCGCGCTCGCCGACGCGGGGATCCCGATGGTCGACCTGCTCCCGGCCGTCGCCGTGGGGAAGATCGACAACGCCATCGCGCTCGACCTCAAGAAGGAGGAGGACAACTTCGGCCAGGCGGACCTGCCGATGGCCCTGGTCCCCCAGTCCGGCCGGCTCGTGCTGCTCCAGATGGAAGGTCACATGACCGAGCCCGAGCTCGCCCAGGCGCTCGAGCTCGGCGTCGGCGGCTGCCGCGTCATCCACGAGAAGATGAAGGCCGCGCTCCGCGAACGCTATTCGACCGCGCCGCTCGCCGCGGGGGCCGCATGAGCGAAGAGGTCACCGCCGAGATCCTCCAGACCCACATCCTGGACCTCGCCGCCGAGGGCCGCCGATTGGACGGACGCGGGCCGGACGACTACCGCCCGGTGACGATCGACCCCGGCTTCGTCACCACGGCCGACGGGAGCGCCCTCGTCAACCTCGGGCAGACCAAGGTCCTCGCCGGGATCAAGCTCGAGCCGGGCAAGCCGTTCCCGGACACCCCGAACGCGGGGGTCCTCACGACGAACGCCGAGCTGATCCCGCTGTCGAGCCCGACGTTCGAGCCCGGCCCCCCGCAGCCCGGGGCGATCGAGGTCTCGCGGGTCGTCGACCGGGCGATCCGCGCCGCCGAGACGATCGACCTCACCAAGCTCTGCGTGACCCCCGGCGAGAAGACCTGGGTCTGCTACGTCGACGTCCACGTGCTGGGCCACGACGGCAACCTCATCGACGCCTCGCTGCTCGCCGCCGTGTCGGCGCTCTCCTCGGCGACGGTGCCGGCGAAGCGGTTCGAGGTCGCCGACGCCGACTACCCCCTCGAGGTCCTCCACCGGCCGATCGAGTCGACGTTCGTCCGCCTCGGCGACACGATCGTCGTCGACCCGACGTTCGACGAGGAGCGGGCGGCCCAGGGTCGCCTCACCGTCGCGACGGACGAGTCCGGGCGGATCGTCGCCATGCAGAAGGGGCTCGTCGGGGCGTTCAGCCCGGACGACGTGAAGTCCGTCGTCCGACGGGCGTTCGTCCACGGCGACCGCCTGCGCGCGCAGATCCGCGGGGGCCGCCGATGAGCCAGCGGACGAAGAAGATCGGCCCGACGGGGTGGATGGGCCCCCGGTACGGGATCCGGATCCGCCGCCGCGTCGTCGAGATCGACCGCGTCCGCTCCGCGGCGTCGCCGTGCCCCCGCTGCGCCACGGTGACCGTGCGGCGGGTCGCGAGCGGGATCTTCGCCTGCTCCCGCTGCGGCACCCGGTTCGCCTCCAACGCCTACGCGTTCAGCACCCCGCCGCCGATCACCCGGACCGAGGCGCCCGCCGAGCGGGCGGGCAAGGGTTAAGCCCGGGGCTCCGGTCGGAGAGGGTCGCCATGTTCCGGTGCATCCGCTGCGGTGAGGCGCTCCCGTCGGACGCCAACCTGTTCGGGGTCCGCTGCGACAACTGCGGCGGGAAGATCTTCACCAAGGAGCACCCCAACGTCAAGAAGACCCTGAAGGCCCGCTAGCTCGGCGTGGGTCAGGTCCGCGTTCGTGCGCCGTCCCGGTCGGTCAGCTAAAGAGGGCGCGACGGCGAGGTAGGGGGACGGCGATGGACGGGAACTGCCCGACGTGCGGAGCGGCCGGCCCGCTCGAGGAGAGGACCGCGCGGGTCCTGCGGGGCTCCTGCTCCGCCTGCGGCCAGGGCTGGACGGTGCTCCCGGAGGCGTTGGCCACGGGGCCGGGCCCGGGGTCCGAGCCGGGAGCGGCCGCTTCCGCCCCGCCGGACAGCGCCGGGGAAGGCGCGCCGGTTCCGGCGGAGGGCCCGACCTGCGGCAGCTGCGGGGCCGTCCTCAGCGTCCGTTCGGCCTCGGAGACGACGCTCGTCGCCCGGTGCTCGAGCTGCCGATCGACGTTCTCCTTTGAGCTCGTGCCGCCGGGGAGGCCGACGTTCCGCCGGGGGTCCCGCGAAGGGCCGTCCCGGGACCGGGGGGCGCCCCCCGGCGGCCGGGCCCGGCCCTGCCGGGAGTGCGGCGGGCCGCTCCGGTTCACCACGGGGCCGGACGGCGTCGTCACCGGCGAGTGCGGCTCGTGCGGCAACCGCTTCACCCTGCCTCCGCGCCGCGAGTTCGGCGGACGGGGTCGCGAGTTCTCCGGTCGGCCCGGGCGGGGTTTCTCCGGTGGGTACGACCGCCCGCGGCGCTGGTCCCGCGACGATCGTGGCGGCGGCGGGCCACCCCGGGCACGGCCGAGGCGCCGCGAGTCCCACGACGACGAGGACGACGACGAGCGGCGGCCCCGGCGGCGGCGACCTCGGGAGTGATCCCGCGCCGCGGCCCGCGGCGCCCCGGTCCGGGTAGCCTCATACGGACGGCCCCTCCTCCGGGGGCGTGCGCGGTCCCCGGGTGACGTTCCTCGGCGGGGTCCGCGAGATCGGCGGCAACAAGGTCCTGGTCGAGGACGGCCCCGACCGGATCCTGTTCGACTTCGGCCCGTCGTTCTCCCCACGACGCGAGGAGTACTACGTCGATTTCCTCCAGCCCCGATCATCGAGCCCGGTCCAGGACCTCCTCGAGTTCGACCTCCTGCCGCGCCTCGAAGGGCTGTACGCCCGCGACGCCCTGCAGGACGCGGACCTGGCGTGGAAGCCCCCGGAGATCCACGGGCTGTTCGTGAGCCATGCCCACATGGACCACGCGGGCCACCTCGCGCTGGTCGATCCGGACGTGCCGGTGTACCTCGGCGAGGGGACCCGGACCCTCCTCGAGACGATCCAGAGCTCGAGCCCGTCGATGCGCTACGGCGAGCACGCCTGGAAGGTCTTTGAGGACCGGACGCCGGTGCGCGTCGGGCAGCTCGAGGTGGTCCCGTTCCCCGTCGACCACTCCGTGCCGTTCGCCTACGGCTTCCTGATCCGCACGTCGGAGGGGACGATCGTCTACACGGGCGACTTCCGCCACCACGGGCCCCGGGCCGAAGCGACCCACGAGTTCTTCGCGGCGGCGAAGGCCGAGCGTCCCCGGATGCTGATCACCGAGGGGACCCGCGCCGG
>JASIDM010000027.1 GCA_030044695.1 Thermoplasmata archaeon | reverse complement strand
GATCGTCGGGCGATTGTACTCATCCGCCGCCCCCCGCTCGAGGACGGAGAGCAGGAGCTCGTCGTTCGCCGGCGCGGGATGGACCATCCTCGCGTCGATGACCGTCGAGCCGTTCGCCGTCTTCTCGACCCGGACCGGGGTGAAGTGGTTTTCCAGGTACCGCATGTACAGCGGGCCGTTCAGCCCGTGCGACTCGGCCTTGGTGCCGTAGCCCTTCTCGGGGCTGGCCCCGTAGACCCAGTGCTCGAGCGCGATCTCGTGGGCCTCGTCCATCCTGTCCCTCCCTCGGGGGCGCCGGGGTCGGCGGTCGACCGCCCTAGGCGGTCGCCGCCGCGGGGGCGGTCGCGAGGGTCGCCTGCTCGACGATCTCGTCCGGGACCTTGTTCGCGACATCGCGGAAGTGCTCGATGAACGAGACGTAGTCCTCGTAGGAGAAGTCCGGCTCCGCTCCCCCGTCGGCCGAGAACCCCTTGCGGACGATCCGGGGCGCCCCGACGGGCTGCATCCCCCCCTCCGCCGTCTCGGTCCGGACCCAGCTGAAGAAGTAGGCCCCCTGGTCGAAGTTGACGCCAGCGACCTTGCCGCCGCGGATCTGGGAGAGGGTCTGCGGCATGAACACCCGCAGGAGCGCCTCGGCGTACTCCTTGCGTCGCCGCTTCTGCTCGCCGGGCGGCACGCCGCGGTGGAGCCCGAGCTTCACCAGGACCTCGTCCCGCACGCTGTCGAACTTCGACAGCACGATCGCCGGGTAGATCACCGGGTTGCCGACGCTCAGCCCCTGGGTCTTCATCCGGCTGAATTCCTGCTTCTTGTACGTCTGGAGCGAGACGAGCAGCGAGGCGACCTCGCTGTCGTACTTCAGCATCTGGCGGAACACCGGAGAGTCGATCTCCGTGGTCATCTTGCTGCAGTCGACGATGATGACCACGACGTGGCTCTTGAGCAGCTGCTGGACGATCGGGCTCGCGGCTACGCCGGACTCGATGAACTCCTGGACATCCTCCCCGGAGACGTCGTACGCCGCGAACTGGAGCTTGGCGAACGGATTGACCCAGTTCTTCTCCTTGAGCGCCACGGGCAGGCGGCCGCTGATCGCCTTGCGGTAGCCGAAGACGAACCCGATCTCCGTCATCTCGTCCTTCAGCGTCGCGCCCGGGAAGCGGGCGTCCTTCATCCCCTCGTACACCTGGCTCATCAGGCGGAGCGACTGCAACGGCGCGTGGAACCGGAACGAGTCCGACACCCGCGTACCGTACTTCACCTGGGCCGCGTAGAGCAGCCCCAGGAACGTCGTCTTTCCGCACGCTCGGTCCCCCAAAATCGCCGCCGGACACATGGTTTTCCTACCTCGGATGTTCTTCCTCCGACGGGGGCGGCCCCTCGCCCGTCCCCCGGGCCGACGACGTCGGCCGGCGGGGTCGGGGCGAGCGCCCCTCCTCCATCGAATCGTAAGCGAGGCGGCCGGTCCCGGTCTCCCCGGCCGCCCACCCCGGCGTCGCCGCCGGGTCGAACAGGTTGAGTTCGTCGTCGTCCCCGGGGCGGCGCTCCCGCAGCCACCGCTCGACGCGTCGCCCCATCGTCGCGAGGCCCCGCTCGATGCGGTCCAGCCTCAGGGCGACGTCGGGCGTGACGCCGGAGGGGACGGGGGCCGCGCCCAGCTCCGACCCCCGGAGGTCGGCGGGCGGCGCGGCCCCGGTGGCAGGAACGATGCGATGCAGCTCGCGGACCGCGACGGAGCGGACGATCAGCCCCGAGGCGACCAGCTCCGGACCGACGGTCGCCTGGATCTCGGTGCCCAGCTGCTCCCAGTCCGGCTCGGCGTCCCCGCTCCCGAGCCGCGAGAGGACGACCGGCACGGACGCCTCCACGGTCCGCCGGACGTACCCCTTCAGCTCCTCGGGGGTGAAGCCGACGAGGTTCTCCGCCGCGGCCCGCAGCGCCTCGGGCTCCGAGGGGATCTTCGCCTGGACCCAGAGCCCGACCTCCCAGCCGGCCGCGCTCCCCCCGCGCACGGAGTGGACCGCCCGGACCGTCGTCTCCAGCTCGATCGGAGCGAGCGGCAGGTAGGCGAAGGCGCGGTTCCAGGGAGCGAGGACCGCCCCGCCGCCGATCAGCACCCGGGGGGCCCGCGGGCGATCCCCGCCGTGCCTCGCGCCGGCCGCCGGACGCTCGGAACGCCGACCGTAGAGGATCATGGCCTGGTTGGGGGGCACCGGGACGTAGAGCCGAAGGTAGGTGACCCAACCCGCGATCGCCGCGGCGGCGGGACCCCCCGCGAGTTCGGCGAGGAGCGTGTAGTCTAGCGGCACCGGGCCCCACCGATCGACGGAGCCGTCCGGACGGTGGTCTCCCTAAGGAGGCCGTTCGGAGGGCGCCAGCCGTCGACCCGGACGGGGCTGGCCGTGGGATTCCCGGTGGGGTTCCGCGCTCCCGGACGGGGAACGACGACGGACGCTCCGTGAGTGCTGAGCGCTCGCGACACCGTCGTCCTCCCCCCTTGCGACGCGGCCCGCGCGGACGGGCACGTTGCACGTCCAATACGCATTCGTACGTATAAATCGCTATGGAGCCGGACCTCGAGACCCGGCCGCCCCCCGCGGCCCCGCGTCCGCCAGCGTCTTGGTCGCCGTCCGCTCGACGGCGCGAGAACGGCCCGAGCGGTCTCGGGCACCCCCGGCAGGCCGATGAGCACCGTCCGCATGCTGCCCGTCCACGAGATCGTTCGGCGGACGTTCCCGCGGCCCCCGCCGACCGAGAAGGACGAGGTCGCGATGGCGATCGGCCAAGCGATCGACGGGGCGCTCTCCGCCTTCGGCTACGAGCTCCGCCTAGGCCGGCGGCCGACGCAGACCGCGATCGGCCGACGCGCCGAGACGCTGCTGGACGAGGCTCTCGCCGAGGCGGCCGTGACCCTCGCCGCCCCGGAGCGCGCCGCGACGCTGGAGGAGATCGCCGACGTGGTGCGGGCCTACCGACGGAGCGAGCTCGCCGGCCTCGCCCGGCCCCGGACGCGCGTCCTGCTCCTCGGGGAGGAGGTCGGCGTCTACGCCCAGCCCGACTACTGGGACGGCCGTCGTCGGATCTACGAGATGAAGAGCTACCGGGCGGTCCCCCCGCCGCCGGACGTCGCCCTCCAGCTCCGCCTGTTCCAGCTCGCCTACCCCGGGTTCGAGGCCGTGCTGGTCTGCCTGGACCGCCACGCGAGGCCGGTCGAGACGACCTCCTGGCCCGTCCCGCCGCCGACGGACCGGGAGGCCCGCGAGACCCTGCGGCGCGCCTACCTCCTCGGCCAGGAGTTCGGGGAGACGAAGGTCCTCGACTACGTCGAGGGCCCGTTCGCCCGATACGCGATCCCACCGGACGAGGGCGGCCCGTCAGCGCCCCCTTCGGCGCCCTGACCGGGGTACCGCGCGCTCCGGGTCTCGGGTGCGCCCCACCACGCCCATCGGGACCCACCGGTCCGTCGTTCCGGGGCGCCTCGAAACATAGGTTTTTCTTGGGCCGGCCTCGCTCGCGCCGTCACATGCTCGCGCCCCCGGAGGAAGCGGCGCTCGGGCTCCGGCGGGCCCTGATCGAGATCCTGCGCCAGCTGAACCGCGACGAGATGGAGGAGCCCGAGGTCCCCGGACTCGAGCTCGACGAGCTCAAGGAGCTCCTGAGCCGGCGCGCGTTCCCCCTGATCACGCGGGGCGAGACGGAGCGAGCCGTGCAGGTCCTCCTCGGCAACGGGTT
>JASIDM010000026.1 GCA_030044695.1 Thermoplasmata archaeon | reverse complement strand
GGCCTCGCGGATCGCCGACGCGAGGTCGGCGAAGTCCGCGCTGAGCAGCGACGGGGCCAGGCGAAGCGGGCGGGCCGGGGGCACGGCGGGGGGAGCCGGGCGCGCTATTACTGGCTTCGCGCCGCCGGGGGGCGGTTCAGAGGAAATCCCGGTGGTCCGGGGTGCCGTCGTCGGCGACCGGTCGGGCCGCCCCCGATCGGAACCGCGCGGCCTCGGGGGTCCACAGGCCGACCTCGCGCAGGGCGGTCCAGCCCGGTCGGAAACGACGGCTGCGTCGGGCGCTGTCCTCCGGGGGGCGTCGCCACAAGAGACGGTAGATCAGCAGCTCCAGGTAGATCGCGAGGGTCAGGGAAAGGGCGGCGAACACCGCCCCCGAGGTGGAGATCGCGCCGTAGGAGAACCAGCCGGTGACGACCCACGAGTCCACCACGAGAAAGGCGACGAGCACCCACCACTTCGCCCCGTGGTAGAGGAACCACTCCTTCCAGGACGGCCCCGGGTCCTGGATCGCCCGACGGTTCTCCTCCGCGACGCGCGCGAGGCCGGCGTCCCACGCCGCCTCCTCCTGCGGGGTCAGGTCGTACGCGCCGTCCGAACCTGACGCGGGACCCGCGTCGCCCGCGGCCGACACCGGCGTCCTCAGGACACCGACGCGACGGTCGGCGCCGGGGCGGCCGGGAGCGGGAGCTCCGAGAGGGCCGTCGCCGGCAGCGTCTCGGGCTCGTCCCCCGGGATCGGGGTGGGGTAGAGATGGCAGGCGACCAGATGGTGGGGCCGGACCTCGAGCAGCGGCGGCTCGACCTTGGAGCAGACCGGCATCACCGCCGGGCACCGCGTGTGGAACCGGCACCCGGGCGGCGGGGCCGCCGGGCTCGGCACGTCGCCCTGCAGCACGATCCGCTCCCGCTTCAGGTCCGGATCGGGGATCGGGATCGCGGAGAGGAGCGCCTGGGTGTACGGGTGCAGGGGCCGCTGGAACAGCGACTCCGTGGGCGCCCGCTCGACGACCTTGCCGAGGTACATCACCACGACGCGCTGGCTCATCGCCCGGACGACGGAGAGGTGGTGGGAGATGAACAGGTAGGCGAGTCGCTGCTCGGCCTGCAGGCGGCGGAGGATGTTGAGGATCTGGGCCTGGACCGAGACGTCGAGGGCGCTCGTCGGCTCGTCCAGGACGATGAACTCCGGGCGCAGCGCGAGGGCGCGCGCGATCCCGATCCGCTGGCGCTGGCCGCCGGAGAACTCGTGGGGGAACCTCCACTCGTGCTCGGGGTTGAGCCCGACGTCCCGCAGCAGCTCGCTGACCCGCCGGCGCCGCTCGGCGCGGGTCCCGATCCCGTGGATCTCCAACGGCTCGGCGATGATGTCCCGCACGAGCATCCGCGGGCTGAGCGAGCTGAACGGGTCCTGGAAGACGATCTGGAGCTTCCCGCGCAGCGAGCGCATCTGGCGGGGCCCCATGCGGTACAGGGAGTACTTGTTGGCGATCTGGTCGAGCTGGACGATCGCCGCCTTCGCCTCCGGCGGGAGCGTCCCGCCGTTCTCGCCCAGACCGGAGAACGACCGCAGGTAGGCGTACAACTGGTTGAGGCGGGCGTAGACCTCCGGCGGGGGACGGTAGAAGGCGTGGCCGGAGCTCGGCTCGATGAGCCGAAGCAACAGCCGCCCGGCGGTCGTCTTCCCGCAGCCGGATTCCCCGACGAGCCCGACCGTCTCGCCCTCGCGGATGTCGAAGCTGATCCCGTCGACGGCCCGCACGTCGCCGATATGGCTCGAGAAGAGCCCGCCGCGGATGGGGAAGTACTTGCGGACGTTCCGAGCCGCGAGCACGACGGGGGCGCTGTCCATCGCCATCGGTTCGGAACGGGCCCCGGAGGAACCCGCGGCTCCACTAGGGGTGCCTACCTAAATAGAGCGACGGGTCGGACGCATGACCTGGGACGACCGCTCGCCGGTAACCAGCTATCTCCGGAGCCCGCCACCGCCGCGCTCCCCGAACGGGGGCGTTCTCGCGGCCTTCGACCGAGGTAGCGGCGGCCGCGGCGGAGCTCGCCCCGCGCTCGCGGGCGTAGCGCCGGGCCGCCCCCGGGCCCTGACTTGGGCTGGATTCGAGTCCGAACTAGGATTTTTAAGCCCCTCCCGCCCTATTTTTTTCGGTGAGTTCTGCCGTGAGGCTTGTTCTGGTAGCGGTCGTGGGCTTGCTGACCGTCGCGACGCTCGTGGGTTTCGGGCCGTTGGCCGCCCCCACGTCGCACACCGCCGACCCGATCTCGGACGCCGCCGGGGCCCGCCTGGCGCTCGTCCACCCGTCGGGGCCGGTGCCGTCGGCGTCGGGCAACGTGACGAACGCGAGCGTCAACGTCACGAGCACCCTTCCCACCTACACGGTCCTGCCCGTAGGGCCGGTCCCCGTCGACTTCACCCTGAACGTCACCTCCGCCACCATCACCCCGCAGAACGTGACCCTCTGGGCCGACGTCGAGGACGAACTGACCGGGGCGCTGTGCGAGAACCTGAGCCTCGAGAGCCTGGTCACGAACAACAGCAACCTCTCTAACCTGAGCAGCCAGTTCCTGAACACCTCGTTCAACGTCAGTTCGTCCACGATGAACGCCACCTCCCTCCTGCTCCACTGCCCGGGCGTGCTGACGGACCCGGTGGAGTTCGTGGTCCGGGCGGCGATCCAGGGCAACGTGCCCCCGATCAACGGCACGAACATCACCGCGAACTCGAACACCACGTTCGAGTTCGACCTCACCACGGCGGCTTGGGTCGAGATCGACACCACCCCGGCGACGTCGCTCGTGTTCAGTGAGCCGACCGAGAACCTGCTGTTCTCGGAGTCCCGGTCGACGTACACCTACAACCTCAGCGCGGCGTACACCGGCCAGTACGTAGGCCGGGTCGCCCTGACGGTCTACTCGTCGACGGAGGTCCACGGCACGCGGTCGGTGCTCCTGTCGAAGTCGCTGCTGGCCGTGGGCGGAGTCGAGCCGGTGATCAGCTGGTACGAGCCGACGGGCGGGAACTACCCGTACACCCTCCAGCTGTTCACGCCGTACACGAACGTCACGACCTCGGGGATCCTGGCGATCAACAACGCCTCCTACGTCTACTACAACTCCACGAGCAACGTCGTGAAGGGGCTCGGCGGGCTCAGCCCGGCGGCGTCCGACACGGTCCTGCTCCTGGTGGGCCTCATCATCGGGTTCGTCGTGATGTTCGTCGTCGCGCGGTGGCTGCTCGGTCCCGGCGCCGGCGGGCCGGCGCCGAAGCAGTGGTCCGGGCCCGAAGGGAAGGCCCCGAGCGGCGCGAGCAACACCTGCTCGTTCTGCGGCCGAACGTTCGGCTCCCCGGAGGAGCTCGCGGCCCACGCCAAGAGCGAGCACGGGGTGGAGTGACGATGCCTGAACGCCCTCCCGCTAAGGTACTTACCGAGCGCCGGCCCTGGTACAGGCCGAGACGTCACACTCCTCACGGAGGGAACGAATGACGCGATTCGGTTCGCGGCGACGGGGTGGCCTACGACGGAATCGCCAGGGGGCCTCCCCCGGCGCGGCGGCGGCGGTCCTGGTCGTCGTCGTGATCCTGGTGGGGGCCGGAGGGTACTTCGGCGTCAAGGGGCTCGCGACGTCCTCCTCCACGACCAGCTGCCAGCCGGTGTCGATCTGCAAGCCGTCGTCGGCGACCAACGACGTGTCGGTGTACATCCCCTACACGCCCGGCTTCGGCCAGTCCCTGCTCTCCGTCGCGATCGGCAACTCCATCCCGGCCACGGTGAGCCTGACCGGAGGGGAGACCGCCTCGTCCTACGCGATCAACTGGGGGGACGGGGCCGTCGACACCGGGACCTCCGGGACGTTCACCCACACCTATTCGGTGCTCGGGCAGTTCGTGATCTTCGCCAACGCGACGGTCGGCGGGACGGTCCATACGGGCTCGTCGCAGTACTTCCCGCTGCAGACGACCCAGAACCTCGGGAACCTCAGCCTCGGCTACTACCCGACCCTCGCCACCACGTTCCAGAACTCCTCGGGTGGGGTCTACCCGTGGATCCCCGCGGGGGGGAGCGTCTCCGTCAGCGGCTCGTACGCCGCCGCCCCCGTGGACCTCAACTACACCACGGACGCCCCGTCGCTCGAGTTCCCGAGCGCCGCCACCGAGTCCGACTACGTGCACAACGCCACGTCCGCCTCCGCGACGTTCACCTTCGCGAACCCGGGGATCTACGATCTCCGGTTCGTCGGCCCGGTGACCACCGACCCCACGACGATCTACCAGAACTACACCTGGGAGGTCGACGTCCTGGGGGCGAACGTCCTCGGTCCGTCGTGCAGCGAGTGCCAGGCCTCCAAGGCGACGAGCCCGCACGCCGGGACCCTCAACATCGTCGAGGACGGCGGGCCGCCGATCGGCGGGCTGGACCCGGCGACCGACTACGACACGGTCGGCGAGGAGCCGATCTGGAACATCTACGAGTCCCTCGTGGGCTACAACGGGACCCAGACGTCGGCCGACCCCTCCAGCTACATCCCCGAGATCAGCACCTGCGTCCCCAGCGGATCCGGGTGCACCTACCTCTACGGCAAGGACCTGGTCGTCGACAACACGTCGGCGACCGGGAGCCCGCCCGAATACTGGACGTTCGTCATCGATAAGGGCGCCACGTTCTACGACCCGACGACCGGCGACCCGCAGCCCGTCTACCCGATCGACGTGATGTTCTCCGTCGCCCGGGCGATGGCCTCGGCGAACCTTCCGGGGGTCGGGTACTACAACGGCTGGATCCTCGCCCAGGCGCTGCTGCCGAACGGGAGCGCCACCTGGGACAACGGCATTCACTACCCGTACAACAACACGCCGAACCAGATCCTCGGCTCGATGCTGATCAACGACACGGCGTACTGCCCGACCCTCGCCCTGACGCACGAGCACGGCTGCATCACCTTCAACGCCTGGGGCGGCAACCACTCCTGGCCGAACTTCCTGCAGCTGGTCGCGGACCCGCTCGGCGGCAGCGTCGTGGAGTGCAGCTACTACGTCGACATCGGCGTCGCGCCGCCGGGCTGGTCGGCCAACGGGCCGAACTCGGTCTGCGCCTTCCCCGGCGGGGTGCCGACCAACACCACGAACACCTCGGCCTGGCAGACGTACCTGAGCACGCTCTCGCCGACCTCCTGGGATGCCTTCGAGATCGCCGTCGGCAACGACTATCCCGCGGGGACCCCGGCGTCCCGCTTGGTCGCCGCCGGGAGCGGGCCATACCGCCTCGTCGGGACGGCGAACTTCGAGCTCGGCTACGTGATGGAGGCGAACCCCTACTACAAGCAACCGGCGGGCTGCGCCGGCCAGCCGGAATGCCTGCCGATGCCCGGGACGTACGTCAACCGGGTCAACGTCCAGTGGGAGCTCTCCGACCAGCAGGGGATCGCCGACTACGAGTCCGGCTACGCCGATCTCGCGGCGATCACGCCGGCGGACACCACGACGCTCCTGACCTTGGAGCAGAAGGGTCTGCTCGGGATCAAGGCCGCGCCGACGCTGGACATCGCCTTCCTGCTGATGAACCTCGAGATCGACCTCACGACGCTCAAGTCGATCGACATCTACTCGACGAACATCCAGGCGAACACGTTCTCCTACGTCGGCCTGCGGGACTTCCTCGCGACCTCGATCCCGTACGCCACGGTGGAGAGCACGCTGTTCACCGCCGACGGGATCCAGTATTTCTTCAACTTCGGCGGGTTCATCCCGCAGGATATGGCGAACTACTACCCGACGAACGTCTCGTTCCCGAACTACAACGTCACGACCGGCGAGTTCACCAACCCGATCACCAACCAGACGACCCCGGACGCCTACGAGATGAAGTACACCATCGCCTGGTACTGGGACCAGCTGATCGACCCGGCCTCGCCGCTCTACGACCCGCAGTTCGGGCCCGGGCCCGGCCAGTACAACTCGCACAACCCGCTGGTCTTCCCGCTGATCGGCGAGATCGACGACACCCCGCTGGACTCGACGTACGTCCTGATGGAGCAGATCATCTCCCAGGCGAGCGGGGGCGCGATCCAGCCGGACACGTTCGACCTGTCGTTCTCCCAGCTCGGCGCGAACATCGGGACCCCGGGGCACACCGGCCTCGCCTTCTGGAACCTCGCCTGGGCCCCCGACTACTCGAGCCCGTGGGACTACGCGATCCCGCTGGTCCTGCCGAACGCGACGTACACGGGCCCGGACGCGGTCTGGCAGACCCTCGCCGGAGACTACGGCGGGAGCTACGCCAACGCGTCGGACCCGATCTGCACGGGCCACACGGCGCTGACCCTGGGCGACCTCGCCTACTGGGCGAACCTGGGCTTCGTTCCGAACGACTGCCAGGAGATCGCCTACAACGTGACGGTCTGGGCGATCAACTACGCCAACGCCGACCCGAACCTCGCCCAGGGGAAGATCGCCTACGACGAGGCGGATGCGATCTTCTCCGAGCTCGCCCTGATCATCCCCGATGGGCAGAGCGTCCAGGTCGACAGCTACGCCCCGTGGATCAACCCGGCGTCGATCGACACGAACATCGTCACGTCGGCCGGCGGGACGACGCTGAACTACTACTTCATGCAGGGGAACGGCGTCGTCAGCTGAGCCGAGGACCTGACCCACCCGGGCGGCGACCGCCGCCCGGGAACACCCTTTCCACCGCAGGCCCGCCGGGGCCGGGAGAGCCCCTGGCGGCGCCGCCTCAGTCGCGGACCTCGGGTCCGTGGTAGAGGAAGCAGGCGACCTGGTGGCGCTCGCCCTCCTGGGTGACCGGCGGGCGTCGCTCCTTGCAGACGGGCATGGCGTGCGGGCACCGAGGGTGGAACCGGCAGCCCGACGGCGGCTCGATCAGGTTCGGCACCGACCCCGGGATCGACGCGAGCTCCTTCTCCGGCCGGTCGAGCCGGGGGATCGAGGCGAGCAGCCCCTGGGTGTACGGATGGAGCGGGCGGGCGAACAGCTCGGAGACGGGGGCGTTCTCCACGATCTGGCCCGCGTACATCACGCAGACCCGGTCAGCGACCTCCGCGATCACGGCGAGGTCGTGGGTGATCAGGATGATCGCCGTGCCCGCGCGCTCCTTCAGCGAGCGCATCAGCGCCAGGATCTGGGCCTGGATCGTCACGTCCAGCGCGGTCGTCGGCTCGTCGGCGATCAGGATCTGGGGGTCGATCGACAGCGTCGTCGCGATCATCACCCGCTGCAGCATCCCGCCGGAGAGCTCGTGGGGGTAGCCGCCCGCGACCGTCGCCGGGTTCGCGATCTGGACGCGCTCGAGCTGCTCGACGACCCTCCAGCGCAGCTCCTCGCGCAGGGGACGCTCGACCCGACGGCGGACCCCCCAGAGGTGGTACGGCGTCAGCCGCAGCCCGTTGGCGCGCCGGAGGGCGCCGAGCCGCCGGCGGCGACCGGAGAGGAGCCGCTCCTCCCGAAGCTCGTCCAGGTGGAGCTTGCGCAGCTCCGCCACCAGCTCGAGCCGACGCCGCTCGCGGACCAGGTACCGCCGCGAGGTTGCCGGCAGGTGGACCCGGTCGAGCTGCCGCCACAACGGCCTCAGCCCCGCCGGTCCGGCCGGCAACGCCGTCGACGCCGAGGCGACGAGCGCCGTCTCGAGGGAGGGTAGCCCGTAGGCCCGGGCCAGGCTCCTCGCCGTGTCGCGGACGGTGGCCCGCTGGTCCCGACGGGCGGCGTCCCGGATCGTCTCCAGGGCCTGGCGATGCGCCTCGAGCCGGGGACGCCCCTCGGCGTCCCGCTCGACCCGCAGCGGCGGCGCGTTCGCGGGATCGGGGGGGGTCCCGAGGGAGCCCGACGCGTCGGGCGTCCCTGGCAGGAACCCCCGCAGCGTGGCGGCGACCTCCTCGGCCTCCGCCCCGGCGGCCCCCGCGAGCGCCCGCTCGAGCGCCGGCTTGAGGCGACGGGCCCGCGCGTCGGCCGACAGGATGCCGTCGACGATCTCGATCCCCCGGTGGAGGTACAGGACCTCGCCGACCTGGTTGGAGACGGAGAAGACGGGGTTCATCGCCTGGCTCGGCTCCTGGAAGATCATCGCGATCCCGCCGCCGCGGATCGCCGACATCCGCTCGAGGTTCCGCTTGATCCGGCGGAACCGGCGACGGACGAGGATCCGCTTGGTCCCAGGGACCGGGCGGTACGTCGCTTCGCGCTCGACCCCCCAGAGCAGGTTCGCCCCCCGGAACAGGATCTTGCCCGAGACGATCCTCCCCGGCGGCTCGGCGACGAGGCGGGTGATCGTGAACGCGGTCACGCTCTTTCCGCAGCCGGTCTCGCCGACGAGCCCGAGCGTCTCGCCCCGCCGCAGCTTGAACGAGACCCCGTCCAGCGCCCGCACGACCCCGTCGTAGGTGTAGAAGTAGGTGTGGGCGTCCCGGACGTCCAGGACGACCGGTGCCGAGGGTTCCCCGGCGTTCCCGGAGGCGGGGGCGGTCGCGGTGGTCGCCTCGGGCGCGGCGGCGGGACCCTCCCCGCCGACCGTTACGGGGGCCCGGGCGGCGGCTGCCACGCCCCGCTCACCGCCTCAGGCGCGGGTCGAGGGCGTCCCGCAGCCCGTCCGCGACGAAGTTCACGCTGATGGCGAACAGGAACAGCGCGAGCCCCGGGAACAGGATCTGCCACCACGGGACGACGCACGACCCGATCGCGCAGGTGCTGAGGATGCTCGGGAGCGACTCGGTGGAGACGGCGGCGATCGAGCCCCACTCGGGCAGATGGGTCGGCAGGATCGTCGTGAAGCCGATGAAGACGATCGAGGCGATCAGGAGCGGCACGGTGCCGACGTCCAGCGACATCTGGACGAACACCGGGTAGAGGCTGTTCGGCAGGATGTGGCGGCGGATGACCCGGCCCCCGCGGGCCCCGCTCGCTCGGGCGGCCTCGACGAACTTCTGCTCGCGCGTGACGAGGACCTGGCCCCGGACGATGCGCGCGTACAGCGGCCACCAGGTCACCGTGAAGGCGCCGATCACGAGCAGGATGCGGTTGGAGAACCCCGAGACCCCGAGGTTGGAGGCGGCGATCACCACGACGATGACGAGCAGGATCGCCGGTACCGAGAGGAAGATGTCGGTCAGCCGCATCAGCACCTCGTCGGTCAGGCCCCCGTAGTAGCCCGCGACACAGCCGATCACCAGGCCGAGGACCGCCCCGGCGCCGACGATCGAGACGGACATCGTGAGCGACCAGACGGTCCCCTTGACGAGGCCGGCGTAGAGGTTGTAGACGTACTGCGTGCTCCCGCTCGTCGCCAGGGAGCCGAACGGCAGCGGACCGAACTGCGCCGGGCTCACCCGCACCGTCGGAGCGACGAACGCCGGATAGGTCGCGGGGGTGGCGTAGCATCCGGACGGCGACGGGGGCGCCGTCCCTGCGGGGTACGTGCAGACCGTCGGGAAGCCGATGTAGCAGTTGCCGGGCGGGGCCAGCCCCTCCGTCAGGCAGTACTCCTGCAGCTGGGTCGGCGAGGCGGAGTACGTGAGGCCGTAGACGAACGCCACGGCGAAGAACAGGACGATGACGAGGCCGGCGAGGGCGAGGCCGTTGCGGCTGAAGAAGTACCAGGTCCGCTTCAGCTGGGCCAGCTGGGGATGCGGCCGGTCCCAGAACCGCCGGGGCCGGCTCTGGCGGAGCTGGCGGCGCAGCCGCTCCCCGCCCGTCGGCTCGGCGACCGGCTCGCGGGGGCCGGCCGCCGACGGGGGCGCCGTTGCGCCGCTCATCGGGCCCTCACTGGAGCCGGACCCTCGGGTCGAGGTAGGCGTACAGGATGTCGACGATGATGTTCGCCGCGACGATGAGGAAGGTGAACAGGAGCGTCGAGCCGAAGATCAGGCCGAAGTCGAATCCGCCGTTCGTCTCCTGCAGGGAGAGGGCGAGGATCCGCCCGACCCCCCAGAGGTTGAAGACCTCCTCGATGACGGGAAAGCCGCCGATGAAACCGGCGAACGTCAGGCCCATGACGGTGATCGTCACGTTCATGGAGTTGCGGCCGGCGTGCCGACGCACGACCACGCCCTCGTCCAGCCCGTTGGCGCGGGCGGTCCGGACGAAGTCGAGGTTCATCACCTCGAGCATGCTGTTGCGCACGTACCGCAGGAGGACCGCGACGGTCCCGTAGGCGATCACCAGCGCCGGCAGCAGCATCCGCAGGAGGGTGTCGAGGGCGAGCAGCCACTGGCCGTGGTAGGCCGCGTCGATCGTGGGGAAGCCGGTCGGCGTGCTCTGGAAGCCGTTGATCAGCCACGGTGGATAGCCGAACGAGTTGAGGTTGCTCCCGAGGAGGGTCGCGCAGTGCGCCGGCGGCCAGGAGCCCCAGAAGTCGTTCAGCGCCGGTTGTCCCGGGCAGATCGGCGAATGCCCGGTCGGGCTGAGCAGCACGACGGCCCCGTACAGCGCGAGGGAACCGAGCAGGAACGTCGGCAGGGCGTACCCCGAGAACGACATCAGCCGGGAGGAGTGGTCGATCGGCCGGTTCCGGTACACCGCCGATAGGCGCCCGAGCGGCAGCGCGATCACGATCGTGAGCAGCAGCGCGAGCGTCGCAAGCTCGATCGTGTAGGGGAGGAACCAGGCGAGCACCTCCGTCACCGGCTGGTCCCGCAGCGACGGGTAGAGGTTGGCGACGCTGCTCGCGTTGTTGGTGTAGCCCCAGCGGAACGTGAGCGAGTTGTACATGTAGAGGGCCCACTGGACCGGCACGGGCTTGTTCAGCCCGAGCGCGACCTCGGCCTGGTGGTAGAGCGGGTTCGGGCAGTTCAGGTTCGTGTTGTTCTTGCACGGCTCCGTCGGGTCCCACGGCTGGACCCCGGAGTGCGACGGGGGGTAGAACGACTCGATCCGCTCCGGGACCGCGATCGTGTTGATCATCAGGAACAGGATCGTCATCACCCCGATGACGACCGGGACGACCAGGAGCACGCGGCGGACGATGTACACCCACATCTGCATCGTGGGCTCCGGGATCCGACCCCGCGCGCGGGGTCGTCACCCACGAGAGGCGGGTCACGGGGTATATACCTGGCGAACGACCGGCGCGAACGCAGGGTAGAAAACCCCTGTGCGCGCGCGGCGGGGGGTCGACCTACAGGAGGGCGAGCTCGCCGGTCACCGGGTCGATCTCCTCGGCCGGGGCCGGCCCGAGCCCCAGGCAGGTCCGGGTCCCCGGGGGGACCTCGGTCAGCCCCGCGTCCTCGACCCACGCCGTGGGCAGCCCCCGGGCCCTCGCTTGGCGCTCCACGGCCTCGAGATCGCCGAGCGTCGGCACCTCGAGGGCGATCTTCTTGCCGCCGCCGGCGAGCCAGGCCTCGAGCTCCCGGGGCGCCTCGCGCTCGGCCCTCAGGGTGAGGGCGACCGCGGCATGCGCGATCTGGACGGCCGCCTTGCCGGCGGTCAGCCGCAGCTCGCCCCGGACGACGACGACCATCTTGTGCTCCCGACCGGACCCGGGGGACCGCTTAGGTGGCATACTCCGCCTCCTGGCGCTCGCGCAGGGTCCGCTCCTGGGCCGCGATCGCCTCGATCCGGCGCCGAAGGCCGTCGCCATCCTCCGTGGAGGACGGCGCCAGCGTGCGGAGCTGGCGCTCGAGCCCCCGGCGCTCCCGCTGGAGTCGGTCGAGGCTCTGGGTGAGCTCCCACGGATCCGTCTCCGGCGGGGGTCCCGGCCGCACCGGGGCCTCCCGGGCGTACGCGCCTTCCAGCCATCCGACCGCGAACGCGACCAGGGTGACCGCGGCCAGCACGACTTCGAGCAGCGGGTCCGACCAGGCGGCGGTGAACCCGCCGGGAGCCCCCACGAGGAGACCGTAGCCGACGACGACCGTGAGGACGACGCTCAGGACGAGCGAGAGCGCCGCCAGCTCGATCGCCCAGCGGACCCCCTGCGGCGTCGCGAGACGTCGCTCGGGGAACACCGCCTTGGCGATGGTGAACCCCGGAAGGACAAAGATCAGGAGGCCCCCGGCCACGGCCTCGACGACGGCGAGCGAACCCATCCGACCGTCCGGTCACTCGGGCAGGGCCGGGGCGCCCCCGGCGAACTGCTTCTCCAGTTGGCGACGCAGCCGGCGGTTCGAGACGAGGCCGTGGGCCGCCTTGCGGGTCGCCTCGTACTGCTTGAGGAGGGTCCGCACCTCCTGGGGCTTCTGCCCGCTCCCCCGGGCGATCCGGTGGATCCGCTCGGCCTTGATCAGCTGGGCGTCCTCGAGCTCGCCCGGGGTCATCGAGTCGAGGATCGCCCGGAACCGCAGCAGCCGCCGCTGGGACTCGTCCAGCTGCTTATCGTCGATCTTGGCCGTCCCCAGCATCGGGATCATCGAGAGGACCTTGGAGAACGGGCCCATCTGCCCGAGGGACTCGAGCTGCGTGCGCATGTCCCGCAGCGTGAACTTGCCGCTCATGAGGTTCTTCGCCGCCTCCTCGGCGGCCTGCTTGTTCGAGAGCTCCTCGAACCGCTCGAGGAGGGTCTGCACGTCGCCCATGCCGAGCAGCCGGGAGACGAACCGGGTCGGCTCGAACCGCTCGAGCTCCTCGAGGTGCTCGCCGGTACCGAGGAAGACGATCGGAGCGCCGCTCGCCGCCACGGCGGAGAGGGCCCCGCCGCCCTTCGCCGACCCGTCCATCTTCGTGAGGATCACCCCGGTGAGCCCGACGGCCTGGTGGAACGCCTGGGCGCTCGGCCCGGCGCTCTGGCCCATCGTGGCGTCCAGGACCAGGAAGACCTCCTCCGGCGCGAGGACCTCCTTGATCCGTCGGAGCTCGGCGATGAGCTCCGGGTCGAGGCCGGTCCGGCCGGCGGTGTCGACGATCGTCGCGACGTGGGGCGGGATCGACGCGAGGGCCTGCGCGACGATCCGCTCGGCGTGCTTCTCGGCGCGGTCGGTGTAGAAGTCCGCCCCGATCTTCCGGGCGAGCTGCTCGAGCTGGTCGATCGCCGCCGGCCGGTGGATGTCCGCGGCGACGAGGGCGACCCGGACCCCCTTCTTCTGCAGGAAGCGAGCGAGCTTCGCCGCGGTCGTCGTCTTCCCCTGGCCGAAGAGGCCGGCGAGGAGGATCCGTCGGGGCTTGGTCTCGAACGGGCGGTCCTGACCGAGGATCCCGCGGATCTCCTCGTAGATGATGCGGACGAGGAAGTCCCGCAGGCTCGCCCCGGCCGGCGGCTTCTCCTCCGTCGCCCGTCGGCGGACCCGCTTGGTGAGGTCGAGGGTCAGCTGGACGTTGACGTCGCCCTGGAGCAGGGCGCGCTGGATGTCCCGGACGACCTCCGCGAGCAGCGCCTCGTCGACCGTCGAGCCCCGCGCGATGCGCTGGAGGACGCCGCGCAGCGACTTCCCGAGCGCGTCGAGGACCATCGACCGGACCCGGACCCGAAGGTCCGGGTTCACGACGCCGACGGTCCTATAAGGCGGGTGCGTCGCGGGCGGCTCGCCGTCCCGTCCGTGGTCCTCGCCGGCGGACGAAAGCAGATAAGCCGCCGCGCGGGTCGAACACGGGCGAGGATGTCCGAGGAGCCTCCGCCGCGGCGACCGACGCCCCCGAAGCTGAACCCGGTCCGGGTGCCGATCGCCGAGGAGGCCCCGGAGGCCCGGGTCCAGGACTTTCGGACGATCCTGCACGCCTACTCGCGGGAGGAGGCCGTGCTCGAGGCGAAACGGTGCATCCAGTGCCACCGGCCCTGGTGCGTGGAGGCCTGCCCGATCACCCAGGACTGCCGGGAGTACATCCGCCTCATCGCCGCGGAGGATTTCGACGGGGCGGCCCGCGTCACCCTCCGGGACGACCCGCTGGCGAGCTCGCTGTGCAAGGTCTGCTACCGCTACTGCGAGGACTACTGCGTCGTCGCGAAGAAGGGGGTGCCGATCGCGATCCGCCACCTGAAGCGAGCCGCCCTCGAGTTCGGGGACGCCGACCTCGCCTACGTCCCGTCCCGGCCGAAGGGCCAGCGCGTGGCCGTCGTCGGCGCGGGACCGGCGGGCCTGATGGCGGCCTGGGAGCTCGGCATCCGGGGCTACGGGGTAACGGTCTTCGAGCAGGAGCCCGAGGCCGGGGGGCTGATGCTCACCATCCCTGCCTACCGCATGACGGACGACGATCTCCGTCGCGACACCGCCCGGTTCCGCGACCTCGACGTCACGTTCGAGCTCGAGCGTCGGGTCGGCTCCGCCGTCCCCGTGGAGCGCCTACTGGCGGACGGCTACGCCGGCGCGATCCTCGCCGTCGGCACGCCGGCCTCCCGAACGCTGGGGGTCCCCGGGGAGGAGCTTTCCGGGGTGTTCCCCGCGCTCGGCTTCCTCAAGGCCGTCCACGCCGGCGCGACGGTCCCCCTCGGTCGCGAGATCGTGGTCGTCGGCGGGGGTGACGTGGCGATGGACTCGGTCCGGAGCGCCCTCCGTCGCTCCCCGGGAGCCCACGTGACCCTCGTCTATCGTCGCGAGCGGGAGGAGATGCCGGCCGATCGCGAGGAGGTCCACGAGGCCGAGCAGGAGCGGATCCGGTTCCGGTTCCGGACGGCGCCGATCGCGATCACGGGGAGGGGGCGTGTCGAGGGCCTGGTCGTCCGGTCCGTCGAGCTCGGACCTCCCGACGCGAGCGGGCGGCGAGCCCCGCGGCTCGTGGACGGCTCGGACGAGACGATCCCCTGCGACACTGTGATCGTCGCCGTGGGCCAGCGGGCCGACCTGCAGGGGTTTCCCGAGCGGCTCGATCTCAAGGTGACGCCCCAGGGATGGCCCGAAGGCCAGGGCAGCGGCCATGCCACGTCGGTCCCCGGCGTCTACGCCGTAGGCGGCAGGTCCGTGGTGTACGCCATGGGGGCCGCGATGGAGGCGGTCGCGGAGCTCGACGCCTATCTCGCGGCCCGCCGGGGTGAGGCGACGGGGCCCCGACCGGATCCGTTCGGGGGCGAAACGACGTTCCGCCTTCCGGTCGGATATACCACCCCGATCCGGTCCTGAACGGGAGGCGCGGAGGGGTGTCGGGCACGAGGCGCTCCCCACCCAAGCTCGCCTGGTCCCCCGTCCCGCTCTGGGCGATCGTCGTCCTCGCCGCGGCGACCGTCGTCGGTTCGTTCGGCCCGCTGCTCGAGGGGACCGCGGCGGCGTCAGCCCCGATCGGCGGAACGCCGTCGAGCCCCTCCGCGTCGGACGGCGCGACGTCGTTCGCCGCCCGCGCCGGCTACTCCCCGACGCTTCCGGCGGGGGTCGACGCCATCGGACCGGCGTCGGGGACGCTCCCGGTGAGCGTCACGTTCGAGCAGCCGTTGTCGCCGTCGGCGTACGACGCGGCGATCGCCTACTTCCGATCGGAGGGTCTCACCGTCACCTCGACGGTCGCGGACCGGATCTCCGTGGGCCTCTCCGGCACGGCCGCCGCGGTCGGCCGGGCGTTCGCCACCGACCTCGAGAGCGGCTCGTACGGGGGGAGCTCCGTGACCTTCCCGGCGACGCCGCCGTCGCTCCCCCCG
>JASIDM010000025.1 GCA_030044695.1 Thermoplasmata archaeon | reverse complement strand
GTCGTGCGCCGCGAGGCCGCCGCCGTCCTCGCCGAGCTCCCCGAGCGCCGTTCGCACGTCTTCAATTTAGGCCACGGCGTCCTCCCCGAGACCGATCCGGAGCGCGTCGGCGAGCTGGTTCGGTTCGTCCACGAGGCCGGGGTTCCGAGGCGATGACGGAGCGGCCGGCGGTCGGGAGCGGCGGGACGGGCGTCCTGCTGATGGGCTACGGCAGCCCGACGGGACCGGACGACCTGCCGGAGTACCTGCGCGAGGTGCTCCACGGCCGGGCGCCGTCGCCCGACACGGTGGAGGAGTACCGCCGGCGCTACGCCAAGATCGGGGGCTCGCCGCAGGCCAGGATCCTCGGCTCCCTGCGCGACAAGCTCGAACGCCGCCTGGCGAGCCGGGCGCCGGGGACGAAGGTGCTGCTCGGGGTGAAGCACGGCAAGCCCGCGCTGCGCGACGTGATCATCGCCGCGTCGGACGCGGGGTTCACGCGCCTCGTCGCGGTCGCCACCACCCCGTACCCGTCGCTCTGGATCGGCGAACCGTACCGGGACGGCGTCGCGGAGGGCCAGCGCCAAGCCTCGCGACCGATCGACGTCGACGTACGGCTCGACTGGCACCTCGATCCCCACTGGATTGGCTACTGGCGCCGGGCGATCGGCGAGGAGCTCGGCCGGCTCGGGGACCCTTCGCCCCCCGTCCTCCTGAGCGCCCACAGCCTGCCGGCGCGCATGCGGGCGCGCGGCGACCCGTACCCGGAGCTGCTCGAGGCGACCTCCGGGGCGATCGCCCGGGCCGCCGGCCTCGAGCAGTGGTCGTTCACCTTCCAGAGCCCGGGGAACACCACCGAGCCGTGGCTCGGCCCCGACATCACCGAGGTGATGGTCGACTGGCTCCGGCGGGGGGCCCGCCGCCAGCTCGTCGCGTCGTTCGGGTTCGTCTTCGACCACCTCGAGGTGCTGTACGACCTCGACGTCGTCGTCCGGGAGTTCGCGACCGCGCAGGGGATCGACTACCACCGCGTGCCGATGCCCAACGACGCCGACGACGTCGTCGAGGCGCTCGCCGCCGTGGTCGAGGCGCCGGCGGACTCGCCCGCGGCGCCCCCGGTCAGTCGGGCACCAGGTCGGTGAAGACGAACCCGTCCCGCTCGACGGTCTCGCCCACCCGGGCCCGGACGGGGGCCCGGAACATCGGGCCGTCCGTGACGCACGTGTGGAACTCGCCGCGCTCGCCGCAGGGGTCGACCTCCGGCGGCAGCTCGGCGAGGAGCTCGAGGTCGAAGTTCCGGCCCGCGAACCTGGCGGGGATCCGCTTCGGGTCGACGCAGCACAGCCGCGCCCGCAGCCCTGCGGCGATCATCTCCCGGGCGAGCTCCCCGGTCGGACGGCCCCACAGGGGGAAGACCCCCCGGAACCCGAGCGGCGCCAGGCGCTGCTCGCGGTAGGCCCGGATCTCCTCAAGGAACAGGTCGCCGAAGACCACGTGCCGCACGCCGTCGGCGGCGGCCCGCGCGAGGACCTCCGTCATCGCGCGCTCGTACGTCGCGTTCGGGCAGGGATAGGGGATCCGCACCTTCTCCAGGGGGAGGCCGGCCGACGCCGCCTGGGCGTCGAGGAGCGCCTCGCGGACCCCGTGCATGGAGACCCGGTCGAAGGCGTCGCTCACCGTCGTGAGGAGGCGGACGACCTCGTACGTGCCGCTCCGGCGGACCTCGTGAAGGGCGTACGCCGAGTCCTTGCCGCTGCTCCAGGAGAGCCACGCCCGGGGTCGGTCATCCTCGCCCTGCCGGGGACGGGCGGCGGCCACGCTCGCCCAGCACGCCGGCCCAGATGAGCTACCGCCCGCGGTGGCCTCATGAGGAGGGCGCCGCGGCCGTCGGGCGAGGGCGGAGCCTCGCCCACGCCCGCGCGCCGAGCCGATGGAGCTCGGTGTGGAACAGGGCGTAGACCCACACGATCCACAGGTAGTAGTTCCAGTGCGAGTACAGGTCGGAGAGCTGGCGGGAGGAGTTGGGGGCGGAGGCGCACCCGGGGCTCAGGCTGAACGTGAGGGCCTCGCACCAGATCCCGTCGGGGTGCCAGAGCAGGAACGGGGCGGCGAACAGGAGGGTGAGGCCGACGACGAGCCCGGCCCGCAGCACGTCGCGGCGCACGACGTAGTAGACGAGCCAGAAGGCGTTGGCGAACTGCTTCATGGCGTACGTCGCGTACTCGGCCGCCCGACCCGGGATCCCCTGCGCCCCTCGCAGGGAGAGCGTCATCAGCAGGAGCACCGGCAGATCGGTGAACCCGTTCGCCGCGACGAGCGCCACGACCGGCGAGACGAGGCAGAGCGCCGCGAACCGGTCCTTGCGGACCAGGTAGACGATGCCGGCCCAGCAGGCGAGCCCCAGCGCCTTGTAGCCGACCGCCCCGGTCCCCGGGACCTGGAAAAAGAGGAGGAGCGGCAGGTACACGTAGTGGAACGGCGCCGAGACGTGGTTCGACCAAAGGTTCAGGGTCCGGGCGGTGTAGGTGACCTGGACGACCGTCGTGTACGGATCGTGGCCGTGAAGGAGCGTCGCGAGGTACGCCGCCATCGTGAACGGCTCGTCGGTCGCGTTGTTGCCGATCCCGGTGACGATGCTCACCACCCCGAGGACCCCCGAGGCCACGAACAGCACGCGGAGCTCCCGCTGCCAGTCGGTGCCGGCTCGGGCGACCGCGGGGACCAGCGCCACGGAGGCAAGGGTCGCGACCCCCCAGATCACGGCGAACGCCGACGTGACATCCCCGCGGGAGAGGAACAGCGGGATCGAGATCCCGCCCGGGACCCCCACGAGCAGCGCCGCGACGATCTCGGGAAGGTAGCGCCGCGCGGGCTCGGTCACCGCTGGACCGAACCCCCGGGCCAGAAAGCCGCACCGATGGCCAGCCGCCGTCGGAGCCGACCCCGGCTCCGACAAGCCGCGGCGCCGGACCGTCGCGCCGGAACGGTGCGCTCCGCACGCCCCCGACCGCCGGCGACCGGCCCGTACCGACAGCTTACGTACCGGCGACGGTGTTGGCGGCCCAGGGGCCCGCGAGGACCGTGGCGGCGGCCGGCGCTCCGTTCCGACGCATCCTGGTCGCCTACGACGGGTCGGACCAGTCCCGGGACGCCCTCGACCGCGCGATCGACCTGGCGCTCTCCTGGTCCTGCCACCTCAGCATCATCTCGGTGTTCCAGCCTCCGACGCCGTGGGTCGCCGGTCCGATGGCCGGCCCGGTCGTCGCTCCCCCCGAGCCGCCCGAGGAGGCCGACCGCGGAGCCATGACGAAGGTCCTGGAGGTCGCCCTGCGCCGGGCGCGCGACCGCGGGGTCGTCGACCCCCACGGCGAGGTCCGACGGGAGCACCCCGCCGACGGGATCCTGCACATGGCCGACGACGACCACGCCGACCTGATCGTGCTCGGTTCTCGCGGCCGTTCGACGACGACCCGGCTCCTGCTCGGCAGCATCACCGACGCGGTGGTTCACCACGCCCGCGTCCCGGTCCTGGTGGTCCGGCCACCGGCGCCCGCCAAGGCCTAGCGCCGTCCGTCTCGCCTCCGGCCCACGGGAACGGCTAAGCGGCCCTCGCCCTCCCCGGCGCGTGCCCCCACCCCCGGCGCGCTTCCTCTACTCAGGGATCCGGGTCCGCGACCTGGATCGTTCCCTACGGTTCTACCGCGGTCTTGGCTTTCGTGTGCGCGTGCGCGGCACGATGCAGCACGGGGGGATGTGGGTCCACCTCGGCTACCCGGGATCGCGCCACGAGGTCGAGCTGAACTTCTATCCCCGGGGCAACCGGTACTACGAGCCGATCCACCGAGGGAACCAGTTCGACCACTTCGGCTTCTACGCCCGGGACGTCGGGGCCTGGCTCCGCCGGGCGCTCCGGGCTGGGGGTCGCCTCGTCGACGACTTCGTCGACGGCCGGTCCCGGCTCGTGTACGTCGAGGACCCGGACGGCGTCTGCCTCGAGGCGTTCGGACCGGCCCGCCCTCCCCGCCGGCGTGCGCGGCGCCGGACGTAGGCGGGGGCCGGTCGTCGCGGAGAGGACTGTGGGGTTCGATCGGTACCGGGTGAGGCCGGGCCAGCGGGTCCGGCTCGACCGGGTGGACCCGGAGGACACGTCGGAGTTCCGCGGGGGCAAGCGGCGCGCGGAAGCCACGCTTCCGGAGCGGCGGGCGGAGCTCGACCGGCTCCAGGAGCTGTTCTACGCCGACGGTCGCCGCTCGCTCCTGGTGGTCCTGCAGGGGATGGACACGAGCGGCAAGGACGGGACGGTCCGCCACGTCTTCGAGGGGATGAATCCCCAGGGGGTCAAGGTCTGGTCGTTCAAGGTCCCCACGCCCGAGGAGCTCGCCCACGACTTCCTCTGGCGCATCCACCGGCGGACCCCGGCCAAGGGCGAGATCGCCATCTTCAACCGCAGCCACTACGAGGACGTCCTGATCGTTCGCGTCCACCGGCTCGTGCCGCGCTCGGTATGGTCGAAGCGCTTCGACGCCATCAACGACTTCGAACGCCAGCTCGTGGACGAGGGGACGACCGTGGTCAAGTTCTTCCTGCACATCAGCCGCGAGGAACAGGCCGAGCGGCTTCGCGCCCGGCTGCAGGACCCTCGACGGCAGTGGAAGCTGAGCGCCGCGGACGCTCGCGAGCGCGCCTACTGGGGAGACTACGTCACGGCCTACGAGGAGGTCCTCCGCCGCACCTCGACCGAGCGCGCGCCGTGGTACGTTGTCCCGGCGAACCACAAGTGGTTCCGGAACCTGGTCGTCTCCTCGGTGCTCGTGGAGCGGCTGCGCTCCCTGGGCTGCCGCTACCCGCCGGCGACCGTCGACCTGAAGACGTTCAAGATCCGCTAGACCTCGGTCGGCCAGGACCTCCGCCGCGCACGGCGCGTCGGTCGTCCCCCCGGACCCGCTCGGCGGCGAGGGGTCGACCGGGTCCGCACGGCTCGCTCGCCGAACGGCAAGGCACGGGTCGGGGGCCACGAACCGATAAGGGTGGCTCGAATTTGTCTCTAATACCTAACAATTAGGGTATACCGTAAATACCGGGCGGCCCTGCCCAGGTCCGTGGAGACGTTACAACGGCTGACGCGGCGACAGCTCGAGGCGTTGCGAGTCATCGCGACCGCCCCGTCCCGGGAGCGGGGGGTCCCTCTGAACGACATCGCGGCGGGCCTCCGGGTGCGCGCCCCGTCCGCCCTCGCCCACCTCGGACCGCTGGAGGAGCTCGGACTGATCAGCCGCTTCCGGGGCAAGAGCACAGTGACCCGGCGGGGCCAGGCCTGCCTGGACGAGTACCGGCGCCACCACCGCATTGCGGAGAGCCTGTTCGCCCGGGCCGGCATGACCCCCGCCGCCACCCATCAGGCCGCCCTCGAGGTCGACCTCGCGCTCAGCCACCGGACCGTGCAGGAGATCTGCGAGGCGGAAGGCCATCCCCGGGAGTGCCCACACGGCGAGCCGATCGCCCCTTGCTCCGGCCGATCGAGCAGCGCGGGCTCCTGAACGTGTCCGCCGACCCGAGCCCCCCCGCCGCAAGCTCCCCGAGCCCGGTCCCGGGGGCCTCGTCGTCGTCGAGCGGGCCGCGGCGCACGAGGCCGCCCGGACGGCCGGTGCGGAGGGTCTCCACGCTGACGATCGTGGCGATCGTCGCGGTCCTGGCCGTGGTCGGGAGCGCGACCGCCTACGAGATCGTCACGAGCCAGCCGGGCCACCCGTGCGCGGCGTTCACGCCGGCCCAACTCGGGGCGGACCCCGTGAACGGAACGGTCACCGGCAACACGACCCCGAACTACGCCGGGGCAACGACGACGAACGGTCCGGTGCAGACGGTGCCGAACGGCACGATCATCCACGTCGTGGCGGCCGAGAACTTCTGGGGAAGCCTCATCAGCCAGCTGGGGGGGAACCTCACGTCGGTCCTGAGCATCGTGAGCGACCCCAACGCGGACCCCCACGAGTACGAGGCGAACACCTCGGACGCCGTGGCGATCGCCGACGCCAACCTCGTGATCGTGAACGGCGTCGGGTACGACGACTGGGCCCTGCAGCTGATCGCCTCCTCCGACACGGCCGGCCAGGAGATCCTGAACGTCGGGACCCTGAACCAGGTCTACGTCACCGGCGGGATCGTCACCGGCAACCCCCACCTCTGGTACAATCCGCTCTACGTCAACCACACCCTGATCGCGATGTACGACGACCTCGTCGCGCTCCAGCCGAGCTCGCGAGCGGTCTTCCAGCAGAACTTCGAGAACCTGAACACCTCGGAGGCGGGCGGCGCCGGCGGGATCTCGATCGACCAGCTCTACGCCCGCGCCAACCAGATCAAGGCCGAGTTCGCGGGCACCGTCGTGGCCTCGACGGAGAGCATCTTCGTCTACCTCGCGAACTACACCGGGCTCGACCTCGTCTCGCCGCCCGCGTTCATGGAGGCGATCGCCGAGGGCAACGACCCCCCGGCCGCGAGCGTCTCGCTGTTCGAGTGCCAGATCGAGAGCGGCTACGTCAAGGTGCTCGTCTACAACGTGCAGACCGTGACGCCGATCACCACGACGATCAAGGGGATCGCCGCGACCAGCAACGTCACGACGACGTTCGTCAGTGAGACGATCCAGCCGCCCGACACGAGCTTCCAGGTCTGGATGTACGGGCAGTACGACAACCTGCTGAACGCGCTGAACGCCAAGGCCCTGGGGCAATAGTCGCGCGTGGCCGCGAGCGCGGAGTGGCTGCACGACTCGCCCCTCACGAAGGGCGGGCCCCCCCGGTCCGGCGCGACGGCGATCCACGCCGAACGCCTCGAGGTGCGCTACGGGACCAGGGTCGTCTGGAAGGACGCCAGCTTCGACGTCCGGGCCGGGGAGTTCGTGGCGCTCATCGGCCCCAACGGGGCCGGCAAGACCACCCTGTTCCGGATGCTGCTCGGCCTGCACCGGCCGTCGGCCGGTCAGCTGACCGTCCTGGGCTCGGCCCCGCGTCGGGGGAACTACCGGATCGGCTACGTGCCCCAGCGCCACAGCATCGACCAGGACACGCACCTCGC
>JASIDM010000024.1 GCA_030044695.1 Thermoplasmata archaeon | reverse complement strand
TGGACCTTGACGATGAGGTCGAACGGCCCCGTCACGGCCTCCACCTCGGTGACCCCGGGGACCGCCTTCAGCCGACGCAGGACG
This sequence comes from Thermoplasmata archaeon, assembly GCA_030044695.1. Lineage (GTDB taxonomy): Archaea > Thermoplasmatota > Thermoplasmata > Lutacidiplasmatales > UBA184 > Lutacidiplasma. Next base: position 17,823 of record JASIDM010000024.1, on the reverse strand, counting down.
TCGTCCAGCCGCCCGACATCCGTCTCGCAGAGCAGGTAGAGGGTTTCCATTCGGCCCCGCGCCGACCCGGGCCGCCCTCTTCAGGTTGACGACCGCCGTCCGGGGGGGCTCGCGGAGGGACCGGCGCCGGGGCCCCCGCGGCGACCCTCCGAGCCCGGGGCCGGGGCCGACCTCTTGGGTGCAACGGTTAAGCGCGGGCATCCGCCGGAGCGCCGGCGATGGAGCTCCGGCTCGTCGACTCGCTCACGGAGCGGCCGCGAGCCGTCCGGCCCCGCCGGGGTCGCACCCTCGGCATGTACGTCTGCGGCCCGACGGTCTACGACGCCGCCCACGTCGGGCACGCCCGGACCTACCTGTACTTCGACGTCGCGCGCCGGACCCTCGAGGCCGAGGGGCTTCGCGTCCGCCACGTGATGAACGTCACCGACCTCGAGGACAAGATCGACGTCCGGGCCCAGACGCTCGGGGTCAGCTCCCGCGCCCTCGCCCGCGCGGAGGAGCACGGCTTCTTCCAGGACCTCAAGGAGTTCGGCAACCTCCCGCCGACGTTCCGGCCCCGCGCCAGCGAGTACGTCCCCCAGATCGTGCGCCTCGCCCGGGCCCTCGAGAAGACCGGGCGGGTCCACCGGCTGGACGGGGAGTGGCGCTACGAGGCCCCCGAGCGGGCCCGGGGCGAGAACTTCCTCACCGACGCCGACCTGGCCCGCCACGCCGTCGTCGAGCCGGGCCACCCGTTCGGGACCCCCCACGACGGCGAGCGGTCGTTCCTCGTCTGGAAGCGGCTCGAGCCTCCGCTGCCCAACTGGCCGAGCCCGTGGGGGCGCGGGGCGCCGGGCTGGCACCTGCAATGCTTCGCCATGGCCTCCGATCTCGTCGGGGTCCCCGTCGACCTCCACGGTGGGGGCCGGGACCTCGTCTACCCCCACCATTACGCCGAGAACGAGATCTCGCTCTCCCTGCGCGGCGTCCCGTTCTCGCCGGTGTTCGTCCACCTCGGGCTCGTGCTGCAGCACGGCTCGAAGATGTCCAAGTCCGTCGGCAACCTGGTGCCGTTGCGGACAGCGCTGAAGCTCCTCGGGGCCCCCGCGCTCCGGTGGCACCTGCTCGGACGACCGTACCGGGACCGGTTCGCGTGGGACGACGCGGCCGCCCAGGCGGCCCGGGCCGAGCTCGACCTGCTCCGCTCCACCGTGCGCGCGTGGCTGGCCTCCGACGGCGGGGGCCGCCTCGGCGCGGCTCGCGCGCAGCGCCTGGCCCGGACGGTCCGTCAGGCGCTGCTGGACGGCCTCGCCACGGAGCGGGTCCTGGCCGAGCTCCGCGCCTTCGCCGCCGAGATCGGCGCCTCGCCGGCCGGCCTGCCCCGGGGGGACCGGCCCGCCGCCCGCGAAGCGCTTCGCGAGATCGAGACGAGGCTCGGGATCGCGATCGGTTAGCGCCGGTCCCGTTCGAGGACGACGCTGAGGCCGTTGCCGCCCCCCATGCACAGGGTCGCCAGCCCGAGGTGTCCGTTCGACCGTTCCAGCTCGTAGGCGAGGGTGACGACGATGCGCGCCCCGCTCGCCCCGATCGGGTGGCCGAGGGCGATCGCCCCGCCGTGGACGTTGAAGCGGTCGTCCGGGAACTCGAACGCCCGCTGCACGGCGATCGACGCCGAGGCGTACGCCTCGTTGTGCTCGACCCGGTCGAAGTCGCCGGGACGGAGGCCCGTGCGGCCGAGGTGTTCGCGGACCGTCGGGATCGGCGCCTCCATCACGTCGCGCGGAGCGACCCCGCTCTCGCCGAGCGAGTGGACCCACGCGAGCGGGCGGGCCCCGCGGCGAGCGACCTCCCGCTCGCTCGCCAGGACGAGCGCGGCCGCCCCGTCGGCGAGCTTCGAGGAGTTCCCGGCCGTGAGGAGGCCCCCCGGCTTGAAGACCGGGGGCAGCCGGGCCAGCCCCTCCGGCGTCGAGTCGGACCGCGGAGCCTCGTCCCGCGCGAGACCGGGGGACCCCCGTCTCGCGTCCGACGGCACGGGGGCGATCTCGGCATCGAACACCCCGCTGGCGACGGCCGCCGAGGCGCGCCGATGGCTCTGGAGGGCGAAGCGGTCGATCTCCTCGCGCGTCAGCCGCAGCTTTTCGGCGACGCGCTCGCCGGTGAGCCCCATCAGCTCGTGCTCGTCGTAGGCATCGATCAACGCATCGCGCTGCATCGCGTCGTCCAGCGCGCGAGATCCGGGCCGGACCCCCCAGCGCACGCCCGCGTCGACAAGGAACGGGGCGCCGGACATGCTCTCCATCCCTCCGACGAGGACCCGGTCGAAGTCACCGGCCCGGATGAGCGCCGAGCCGAGCGCGAGCGCCTTCATCCCCGAGCCGCAGACCATGTTCACCGTCACGGCGCCCACGCGGTCCGGGACCCCTACGGCCCGCAGCACCTGACGGGCCGGGTTCTGCCCGACCCCGGCCTGGATCGCCTCGCCGAAGACGACCTCCTCGACCTCCGAAGGCGCGACACGGGCCCGGGCGAGCGCCGCCCCGGCCGCCACCGCCCCGAGCTCCGGTCCCCGGTAGCCCTTCAGGGAGCCGCCGAACCGCCCGATCGGGGTCCGGGCCCCGGCGAGCACCGCCACGCGAGGGGCCGGGCGTTCCACCATGGGGAGGCGGGGAGCCCGGCCGTGGGTCAAAACGTTCTCGCCCCGCGGACGCGGGGTCGTGGGGCGCCGCTAGTCCTCTTCGACGCGGGGCGCGAGGAGGTACCGCGCGTCCCCGCGGCCGCTGCCCATCGCGAACTCGATCTTGAGGGGGTACTCGTTGCCGACGTGGAGGGTCGCCTCCTCGGCGCCGATCGCCTTCACCATCGCCGAGAAGAAATCGAGCGGGTACATGCTCTTCACCGACTCCTTGACCTCGAGCCGGGGCAGCGTCTCCTTGGGGATCCGCAGGTCGAGGCGGTCGGTGTCGCCCTCGGAGTGCATGGTGAACGCCTCGGGCTCGAGGGTCAGCGTCACGTGGTCGGTGAAGCTCTCGCTGCCCCGGATCCCCTGGCGGAGGTCCTCGGTCCGGACGACGACCGTGGCGGGCGGGGCGACGTTCGGGACCTTCGGGTCGGTGATGCTCGCGGGGTCGACGATCGCCATCTGCCGGGTGACGCGGCCGACGCTCGCGACGAGGCGGTTCTTGCCGTCGTACTGCAGCTCGAGGACGTCGCCCGGCTTGGAGAGCCGCAGCACCTCCTTCAGCTTCTCGACGTCGACGCCGATCTCGGTCGGTTCCCCGGTGAACTCGTCGAAGGCGGCCTTCTGGAGCTTGAGGACCAGCATCGCGACGTGCGACGGGTCGACGGCCTTCGCCTCGAGCCCGTCCTTGGAGATGCCGAGCTTGACCTCGCTGACGAGGGTGGAGACGACCTCCACGAGCTCGCGGAGGACCTCCATCTTGACGCGCAGCTTGAACACCGAGACGCCTCGGCGCGGCACATCGGTCCCCTCTAAAAGGGTTGCTTGGACGCTCGGCGAGCGGAACGGGTTTTCTCTCGCGGACGTTGGCCCGTGGATGACCGAGCTCGCCTATCTCCCGACGATGGACGCGGCGTACGTCCGCCAGTTCCGGGCGAAGGTCGTCGCCCTGCCGCCCGGCGGCGTCGTGCTCGATCGCACGTACTTCTACCCGACGGGAGGGGGGCAGCCGTGCGACCGCGGGACCCTCGGGCGCCCGGACGGGGACCGGGTCGAGGTCGTCGAGGTGACCAAGTCCGGGCCGGCCGTGCGCCACCGGTTCCGTGGAGGAGCCCGGGGCCGGATCGACCTTCAGCTCGGGGAGGAGCTCGAGGGGGTCCTGGATTGGACGCGACGGTACGACCACATGCGCCTGCACACCGCCCAGCACTTCGTGAGCGGCCGGGCGTTCGCCCGGACCGGGCGGCGCACGCGCAAGGCGAGCTTCTCGAGCTCGCGGGCCATCCTCGAGCTCGACGGACCGGTCGACGAGGGGCTCCTGCCCCTCCTCGCCGACGACCTGCACGCGGCGGAGGCCCCCCCGAGGGCGGTGACGATCCGCCATCTCCCTCGGGCCGAATGGGAGCGCCACCCCCTCTCCGAGCGCTCGGGCCTCGTGCCGCTCCCGCCCCAGGTCGATCCGGTCCGCGTCGTGGAGATCGAGGGGTTCGACCTCTGCCCGTGCGGCGGGACCCACCTGCGTTCCACGGGGGAGATCGGCCGCGTCGCGTTCGAGGCGCCGATGCCGCTCGGCGACGGGGGAAGCCGCCTGGTCTTCACCCTGACGGGGGGCCCGCCGTCCGCTCCGACCGCGTGAGCCCGTAGACGTGGATGTCGTGCCATCGCCCGTGGTGGAACAGGGCGGATCGGAGCGTCCCCTCCCGGCGGAACCGAAGCCCCTCGAGCAGCCGGACCGACGGCACGTTCTCCACGTCGCACGTCGCGCCGACCCGCTCGACCGTCTCCGTGGCGAAGAGGTGCTCGACCAGGAGCCGGACCGCCTCGCGGCCGAACCCGCGGCCCCGGACCTCGCGCTTGCCGAGGACGTACCAGACGTCCACGTACTCGAGGACCGGGTGGGCACGGTAGTGCCCGACGACCCCCACGACCTCGACCGGGGCGAGGGTCTCCACGACGAACCTCGGGGCGAGCGACGTCGGGTCCCGGACCGCCCCGTCCACGGAACGGGCGAGGTCGTCGAACGTATCGACGGCGAACCGGTCGTACGGCGCGACGATCTCCGGGTCGTTGTACCAGGCGAAGATCCCCTCGAGGTCGTTCGGGGCGACCGGTCGGAGGCGGATCCCCTGGCCCTCGAGGGTCGTCACGTCGACCTACGCCGTGGGCCCCACGCGGCCCGGAGGGTCGGAGCGATCGCCCCCCAGGGGGCCCGGCCCGGCGTCGGAGACCCCCTCACCCGAGGAGGCGTCGTTGCCGGCGACCTCGCGGACCTCGAGGGCCAGGCGGTGGCCGCTCGGCGTGAGGGAGTAGACGTGCTTCGGCTCGGAGTAGCCGACCACGTACTGCGTCCGCTGGTAGACGAGACGGCCCATCTCCAGCGCGCGGAGGGCGCGCCGGAGCGACTCCGGCGGCTCGTCGGAGAACCGACGGACGATGCCGAACTCCGTGACCCACTGCGACGCCTCGAAGCGGACCTGCTGGCCGTGGTGGGCGAGCAGGTGGAGCAGCAGGATGCGCTCGACCCGGTCGAGCTCGGCGGAAGGCACGCGACCGCCCTCCCCTAGGAGATCGTGGTGATCTCGTAGCTCACGTCCAGGCCCTTAAGCTGGGCATGCATCTCCGTGGTCAGCCGGATCACGTCCTCGAGCGTGGTCCGGTCCTTCCACTTGTAGACGAAGTCGTGGATCCCCATCGCTTCGTCGAAGCCGAGACCGCGCATCACCTCGAGGACCTTGAGCGGGCTCGCCCCCTCGGAGTGGAACGTCATCCGAACGTACGTTCGCATCCGCTCACGCTCGGAGGAGCTACCGGGCGCGTTACCTCCTCCTTCGGATATATATGCTTCCCGAAGTTCGCTGCCGTTCCCCATGACGGAGCGCCGGCCCGATGGGCCCTGGGTCGTCACCGGCGGCGCCGGCGCCATCGGCTCGGTGCTCGTCGAGCGGCAGCTCCGGGAGGGCCGGACGATCGAGGTCCTCGACAACTTCTCGACGGGTCGGACGGACCAGCTCCCGGCAGGCTCGAGCGCGCGGCAGCTCAGGGTGACGACGTGCGACCTCGGCCGGGCGGCGCCCCCGCTGGAAGTGTTCCGAGGGGCCACCGAGCTCTGGCATTTCGCGGCGAACGCCGACGTGCGCCGCGGCGCCGAGGACCCGCAGCTCGACCTCGCGAACGGCACGATCGCGACCGCCCACGTGCTCGAGGCCGCGCGGCGGGCCGACGTGCGCCGGGTCGTCTTCTCGTCGTCGAGCGCGGTCTACGGCCAGGCCTCCGTCCTCCCGACCCCCGAGACCTACGGGCCGCTCGAGCCGCAGTCGCTCTACGGGGCCGCGAAGCTCGCCTCCGAGGGGATGGTCGCCGCCTACGCCCACACCTACGGGATGACGACCTACATCTTCCGCTTCGCCAACATCATCGACGGCCGGATGCGCCACGGGATCCTGTACGACCTCTTCGAGAAGCTCCGGCGCGACCCGAGCCGGCTCGACGTCCTCGGGGACGGGACCCAGGCGAAGAGCTACCTGAGGACGGAGGACTGCGTCGCCGGGATGCTCCTCGCGTCCGACCGGACCCATGATCCCGTCCAGCACTTCAACCTCGGCGCCGACGACCAGAGCTCCGTCCGCGAGATCGCGGAGAAGGTCGTCGCCGCTCACGGCGGCACGGCGAAGATCGTCTACAGCGGTGGCCAGCGCGGCTGGGTCGGAGATGTCCCCCGCCAGCGGCTGTCGATCGCGAAGATGCGCAGCCTCGGGTGGGCCCCCTCGGTGACGAGCCACGGGGCGATCGACCGCACGATCGCCGAGCTCCTCGCGCGCGCCCCGGTCGACCCTGCGGGGACCGGTCGGTGAGCGGCGCGACCGCCCCTCCCGGGCGCGGCCCGGTCTGCGTGGAGATCGCCGTGAAGGACGATCCTCGGCTCCTCACGGCGATCGACTCGCTCGCCGCCCAGCACCGGCGTCCGGACCGGGTCCTCGTGGCCGCGTCGCCGCTCACGCCGGCCGCCCTCGAACGGGAGGCGGTCGGTCGGCACGCCTCGCTCCACGTCGAGCTCGTGCGGATCCCGGGGGGGCCGGTCGACGCGCGCGTCCAGGCGATGCGCCTCCTCCGCGAGCCCACGACGGCGTTCCTCGACTCCGACGAGGTCGCTCCGCCGGAGTGGCTCGAGCGGATCGTCGCCCCGATCGAGGACGGCTCCGCGGCGTTCTGCGGCGGGCCGACCAAGCCGCTCCGTCCGGCGGCGAACTCGATCCAGCGGTACATGGAGCTCCTGGAGGAGTCGATCTACGACGACCTCGTCCGCCAGAGCATCGCCTACCTCCCGCTCGGCAACAGCGCCTGGAACACGTCCGTCCTCCAGCGCTTCGGCTTCGACGCGAGGGTGACCGCCGAGGACCACGACCTCGAGACACGGGTCCTCGCCGCCGGCCTCGCGGGACGGTTCGTGCCGGAGGCGTGGGTGTACCACGACAAGAGCGACGAGACGAGCTACGTCCGCTGGGCCCGCAAGCGGTACGTCTGGCTGTTCCAGATGGCGATGTCCCTGCTCAAGAACGGCAAGCTCTCGGCCCGCTGGCACGAGCACCGCACGCCGGTCCGACACCCGCTCTACTACGTCGAGGCGATGATGAAGCCGGTCGCGCTCGTCCACGCGCGCCTTCGATGGTCGAGGGTCGGGGGAAGGACCGCCGGGCCCTGAGGCCGCCGGCCGCCGTCGCGCCATCGCGCCGACGGGGCGGCCCTAGGACGTCAGCGAGGACCCCGCCCTGGGGGTACTATCTCATCCTTCGGGGCCCGCTAGGGATCGGCAAGACCACGATCGCCGGCGAGCTCGCCCGGCGGCTCCCCGCGACGGTCGTCTCGATCGACGCGATCCTGGACCGCGAGCAGCTCGAAGCGTGGGAGGACGGCTACGTGGCGCTGCGGAGCTTCCTCCGCGCCAACGACGTCGCCGCGCGCGAGGCCGCGCCCGTGCTCCGGGCCGGGGGCGCCGTGGTGTTCGATGGGAACTTCTACTACCAGGCTCAGCTCGACGATCTCCGCGCGCGCCTGCCGGCCCCGCACGTCGTGCTCACGCTCGTCGCGCCGCTGGCGGTGTGCGTCGACCGGGACCGACATCGCGCGGTCCCTCTCGGCGAGGACGGTGCTCGGGACGTCTACCGCAAGGTCGCCGAGGTCGATCCCGGTACGCCGGTCGACGCGGAGGGCTCCCCCGAGGAGGTTGTGGGCACGATCGTCCGCCTGCTCGCGGCGTGGCGCGGTCGCGTCCGACCGCCCGTCGTGGCGGCGGGGAAGGCTCGTCGCGTCGGCGCCTGACGCCTGCCGACCTCGTACCGCGCCGCCGGTGGCGTACCTCCGCCGGCAGCCCCGAAGAGGCCGGCCCGAGCTCCTCCGGCGCCGAGCACCCAAACACTTTTCTCTCGCACCCCGGTCGTTGCGGCGAGGCTACGGTGGCGACGAAGAAGCGTCGTGCGCCGGTTCGCGTCCTGATCGCGAAGCCCGGCCTGGACGGCCACGACCGCGGCGCCAAGATCGTCGCCCGCGCGCTCCGCGACGCCGGGATGGAGGTGATCTACGCCGGCCTCCGCCAGACCCCGGAGGAGATCGTCCGCGCCGCCCTGGAAGAGGATGTCGACCTCATCGGCCTGTCGATCCTGTCGGGGGCGCACATGGCCCTCTTCCCGAAGGTCCTCCGTCTGTTGAAGAAGGAGAAGGCCCCGGCGATCCCGGTCTTCGCTGGCGGCATCATCCCCGACGAGGACGCCCGACGCCTGCGCCGGCTCGGGGTCCGGGCGATCTTCGGTCCGGGAACCTCGCTCGCCGAGATCGTCCGCGCGGCCGAGCAGCTCGCCCGCCGCTCGGCATGAGCCGGCCCCGCGGACCGGCGGAGGCGATCGTCGGCGGGGACCGGCGGGCGCTCGCCCGGGCGATCACGGCGGTCGAGTCCGGCGACCCGTCGGCGGACCCGCTGCTGCGGGCGATCTTCCCTCGGACCGGCCGTATCCCGATCGTCGGCCTCACCGGGCCGCTCGGGGTCGGCAAGTCGAGCCTGGTGAACCTGCTCGTCGGGCAGCTCCGATCGGCCGGCAAGACCGTCGGCGTCGTCGCCGTGGATCCGTCCAGCCCGTTCTCCGGGGGCTCCGTCCTGGGCGACCGGATCCGCCTGGAGCGGCGGGCCGACGACGACGGGGTCTTCTTCCGGTCGATGGCGAGCCGGGGGGCGGTCGGGGGCCTTGCCGCCTCGACCCGGGACGTGGCGCGCCTGCTGGAAGCCGCCGGCTTCGACCTCGTCCTCGTGGAGACCGTCGGGAGCGGCCAGGTCGACGTGACGATCCGCGAGGTCGCGACGACCCGGATCGTCGTGCTGGTCCCCCACCTCGGCGACGAGGTCCAGACCCTCAAGGCCGGCCTGTTCGAGATCGCCGACGTCTTCTGCATCAACAAGTCCGACCTCCCCGGCTCGGAGACCGCGGAGCGTCACCTCGCCGAGCTCGCCTCCCTGGGGCCGGGACCGGACGGCTGGCGCGCCCGCATTGTGCGGACCTCCGCCGTCCAGCCGTTCGGTCTTCCCGAGCTCTGGAAGGCGGTGGAGGCCCACGAGCAGTTCCTCGCGGCGTCCCCGGATCATCCGGCGGAGCTGCGCCGTCGGCTCTCCGAGGAGATCGTCGGGCGCGTGCGCGAGCTGGTCGCGTCGGAGATCGCGGAACGGCTCGAGAGCGACCCCGATCTGCGCAAGCTCCTCGACCGCGTGGTCGCTCGCCAGCTCGACCCGCGGTCCGCGGCGGACCGACTGGTGCCGCGGGGGCGGGCCTAGTTCGCGATGCTCGCCGAGCCCCTCGTCATCAGCATCGTGCTCCTGGCCGTCGCCGTCGCGCTCGGCTACTTCGTCTTCGCGTCGTTCTGGTTCGGGGCGGGATACCAGCCGACACCGCGCCGATCGGCGCTCACCATGCTGCGGCTCGCCGAGCTCTCCCCCAAGGACACCCTCTACGACCTGGGCGCGGGGACCGGGGCCCTCGTCTTCCGCGCCGCGCGGATCTACCGCGCGCGGGTCGTCGGGGTCGAGGTCGAGCCGATCCGGGTCCTCGCCCTGAAGCTTCGCCGGCGCTTCGGCGGTCCGACGGACCGCGTGACGATCCGCTGGGGGAACCTCTTCGACCTCGACTTCACCGAGGCGACGGTCGTCGCCACGTTCCTCTGGCCGGCCGCCATGGAGCGCCTTCGACCGAAGCTCGAGGCGCAACTGCGCGAGGGAGCCCGGGTGGTCAGCCACTGCCATCCGGTCCCCGGCTGGACCGTGGCGACCCGGGACCGCGCGACGGACGTCTATCTCTACCGGTGGCCCGAGGCGGCCCCGGGGCGACGCTCGGTACCGTCGCTAGGGGTGGTAGAGGAACCAGAACGTAGCCCCCACGACCAGCACCCCTAGGATCACCAACGCCCCGGCGACCCACCCCGCGTACCGGCCTCGGGTGTCGTCCTGGCCGCTGACGGAAGCGCTCACGCCGGTCGAGCGGCGACCCGGTTTATCTCGGCTAGGCTCCAACCGGCCCGTCGGCTACGGGATCGGCCCACCGAGTTGACCGTGGAGCCCGAAGTAGAGGATCACGCCCCCGACGGCCGCGGCGGCCACGAACACGGCGATGATGAAGCCGATCGGGACCTTGGCGGATCGGGTCGGTGGGGCCGCGGGGGAGGCGTCGGAGGACGACATGGCTCGTTACGGATCGGCGGGCTTTGCCGCCGCCGGTCGGTGCTTCGGAGCGGCTGCCGGCTCGCTCGCGGGCTTCTTCGACCCCGAGCCCTTCGCCTCGCCGTGAGCCTTCGGCTCCGCGGCGGCGGCCTCGGCGGCTGGGGCGCCCGGCTTCTTCTCGCCGGCGTCGGGCTTGGTGTCGGAGGCCGGGGTCGCCCATTCCTCGACGAACCGTATCGTCTCGGGATGGAGCCGCCCGCGCAGCTTCTCGACGACGCGAGCCTTCGCGGTGAACCAGTACGGATCGAACTTCGTGCGGTCGGGGACGCGCACCGTGACCGTCTTCTCGTGCACCTCGAAATGGAACTCGGCGCCGTGGCCGTAGATCAGCTCGACCAGCGCCCGGGCCTGCTCCACGGGCTCGGCGATCCTCTCCGCGACGCGGAACTTGCCCCGGACCTTGCGGCCGGCGAACGGGGGATTGAAGTCGACGCGGACCCGGGCGGCGGTCAGGGTCACGACGCGGCCCCGTCGACCGTTGATCGTCAGGACCGTGCCGAGGTCGAGGTGGGCGTCGTCGCGCCGCATCTCGGGAAGGCGCTCGACCTCGTGCATGGTGAACAGCTCGATGAGGTTGGGATCGCGCTCCCCGAACGCGTCGCCGGGGGCGAACTCCCGCTCGACCTCCTCGCCGACGCGGACGCCGACGAGCGCCCGCTCGATGCCCGCCGGGAAGTACTCGCCGCCGATCTCGTGCGGCCGGGGGCCCCACGCCCGCCCCGCCGGCAGCGACCCGCCGGAACCCTGGGCGGTCTCCTCGTGGGTGGTGTCGACGAGATCGGTCTTGTCCCCGACCTCCGCCCAGAGGTCGTAGTCGAGCCGGACCAGCTCGCCGGCGGCGGTCGCCGCACCACCGGGACTCTCCTTCGGAGCCATCCGCCCCGCCGATGGGGCCTCTTGGATAAGGTTTTCCGGCGAGCGACCGCCGTGGCCCGCCGGCGAGGGCCCTCCCTCGTGGGAGCGAGCGGTGTGACCTCCGCCACTCGCCTCCGAAGGCGTTCTAACGCGGCGTGCGCTCGTCCCCGATGTGACCCTCGTCTCGGTCCTCTGGGGTACCGGAAGGGGCTGGGGCCGGACCGCCGTGGGGACCCTCCCCGGAGCGTCGGGGCGCCCGGGCCGGCCAGCGACCGAGCGACGTCGGCCCGCGCTCGGCGGCTTGGCCCGCCAGGTCGCCGACGCCGTCGGCTCGTGCGCCGTGACGTACCGGTTCGTACGCCGGCTCGAGCGCGACGGGGTCCGGCGGTTCCCGACCCGCGATGCGCTGATCCGCCAGGCGTACGCGGAAGCGCCTCGGGAGGGACTGGTCCTGGAGTTCGGCGTGTACCGCGGGCAGTCGATCAACGGCCTGGCGGAGATGGCCCCGGAACGCACGATCTACGGCTTCGACTCGTTCGAGGGGCTTCCCGAGAACTGGGTCGCGGAGCTGCCCCAAGGGGCGTTCAGCACCGCCGGGCGTCTCCCGCCCGTCCGGTCGAACGTCCGACTGCTGAAGGGATGGTTCCAGCAGACGCTCGGGCCGTTCCTCGAGGCCCACCCCGAGCCCGCGGCCCTCGTGCACCTGGACGCGGACCTGATGTCCTCGACGCGGTACGTGCTCGACACGCTGGGACGGGCCGGCCGTCTCGTCGACGGCTGCGTGATCCAGTTCGACGACTTCTACGGCTGGTCGAACCGGTACCGCAACGGGGACTTCGCCGCCTGGGAGGGGTCTGAGGCGTCGCGGCGACCGTACCGGTTCCTCGGCTACGTCCTGCCCCCCTCGGGTCAGGCCGCCCTGCGTCTCGGGAGCGCCTAGGGCCGCCGAACCGTGGCTCGTGGACGGCCCGCTCCTCCCCACCCGGAGGCTCACGCCGACGGCGCGCGACGACCGAGGACGGCGGACGGGGGAGATTCCGCAAACCTCTTGAGAGCCCTCCGGGGCTCGCCCTCGGCCCCGGACGGATGAGCGCAACGAGCGGGTCCCGGTGGTCCGGTCTCGCGGCGAGCCGACCGGCGGAGCCCGGGAGGCGCCCGGCGTGAGCGGTACGACGTCGCGCCGACCGGACGTCGTCCTGGTGGTGATGGACTGCGCCCGAGCGGACGTCTTCGCGACCGAGGTCGCCCGGGCTCGCTACACGCCGTTCCTCCGCCAGCTCCGCTCGGAGGTCGTCGAGTTCACCGGCGCGATCAGCCCCGGCAGCTGGACGATCCCGTCGCACGCGAGCCTGTTCACCGGTCTTTACCCGTGGGACCACCGCGCCCACGCCCGGGCCGGCACGACCCTGCCCGCCGAGACCGAGACACTCGCGAACCAGCTCGCCCGGGCCGGCTACGCGACGGCGAGCTTCTCCGCCAACGGCTACGTCCAGCCGGCCTCCGGCCTCACCCGGGGGTTCGAGGAGGTCGCCTGGGGGGGCGACCGGGAGTTCTTCCTCAGGTTCCTCGCCACGGCCTCACCGTCGAACCCCGACCTGGGCGGCCGCCAGGCCGCGGCGTTCAACCGCCTACCGGATAGCCCTCCGCCGTCGCCGCTCTGGAACGCCGTCATCACGGCGCTCTCGAGGTACACGGCGCTCTGGGACGGGGTCAACCGGGTCGGCGTCCGTCTCCTCGGCCACGCTCCCGCCGATCTTCCCCTGGTGGCCCCGTGGATCGAGCCGCGGATGGAGGCGTGGCTCGCCGGACTGGCACCCGACCGTCCGGCCCTCACCTTCGTGAACCTTCTGGAGGCCCACGAGCCGTACCTGGTCGACGCGGGCCAGCCGGTCTCGCTCGGACGATGGCTATCGTACCTCCGGGACGTCCAGGGCGAGTACGTCTGGGTCCAGGGGCGATGGACGCCGTCGCCGGCGGAGGTCGCGCGGGGCCGAGAGCGGTACGCGCGCTCGTTCCAGGCGATCGACGAACGTGTTCGGCGGCTCGTGGAGCTGCTCCGCCGGACCGGGCGGTGGGAGAACACCTTGTTCGTCCTGACGAGCGACCACGGCCAGGCGTTCCTCGAGCACGGCACGCTGTACCACCGCTTCCGCGTGGATGAGGAGATCACCCGCGTCCCGTTGTGGGTGCACTTCCCGAAGGGAGATCGCGCCGGGGAGGTCGACGACCGGTGGGTCAGTCTGATCGACGTGCCGCGCACCGCCGTGGAGCTCGCGGACCCCGGCGCCGGCTTTGGCGACCCCGGCTCCCGCTCGCTGCTCCGGCCGGACCGGGCGGATGCCGATCGGCCGGTGTTCTCGCTCACGGACGGCCTCATGGCGACCGAGGCCCGCCACCTCCCGGCGGACCGGGAGCGGCTGCTCAACCGCCTGGAGCTCGCGGTCTACCGGGGCGAGGGCAAGTGCATCGCCGACGGCTCGCCCGAACCGCCGGTCTTCGCCGTCTCTTCGCGGGATCCGGCCCAACCGGTCGGCCCTCGGCTCGAGGGCCCGCGCGCCCGGGAGATCGCCGAGCTGGCCCGCACGACGTACGACCGGGTGCGGGAGACGATCGCTCACGCGCCCGAGCGCCCGTCGGTGCTACGGCACCTGGCCGGCTGGGGCTACTGAGCCGCCGCGCCGCGGCCGGCGCTCACAGGTGGACGATCACGTCGAGCAGGAGGTTGCCGGCGAGGAGACCGGTGACCGCCCCGGCGGCCAGCAGGACCAGGAACGGCAGCTGAGGGCTCACCCAGACGCGGCGCACGCCCCGCTGGCGGAGCGCCTCCGCGATCTCGGTCCGCCGGGCCGTGTCCTCCTCCGAGGTCTCCGCGTCGTCGACCAGGGTATCCTCCCCGACCGCGGCGTCGCGCACCCACACGAACCGATGCGGGAGCTCGTCGACGTCCATCGTGTAGCCGGTGAACCCCCGCGGGAACGTGAACTCCCCTCGGGCGACGTTGCGGGCGGCGAGGAACACCGGCACCGCGACCGAGAGGAGGGCCGCGTTCGTGAGCAGCGTCACCGAGAACGGCAGGATCGCGAGCACGGCGGCGGTCGCCGCCGGGGCGTAGAGGACGGGCGTCGCGACGAGCGGCAGGAGGACGGCCGTCACGATCAGCGCCTTCGCGTCGGCGCCCCCGTAGAGCACCCCCGCCTCGAACAGGAGCCGGGCCAGGACGACCGTGGCGAGCGCGCCCACGACCTCGATCGGCACGGTCGACGGCCCGATCCCCCAGCGGTAGACCGCCCCCGCGACGACGCCGATCACGAGGCCGTAGACCCCGAGCTCGAGGACGGCGACCAGGGTCGCGTGGTGTTCGCCGAGGGCGTCGTCCCACGGCAGGAGGTGCTCGACGGCGAACCCGCCGACGATGAGCCACAGGACGAGCGGGAGGGCGCCCCGGGCCACGAACTCGATCGCGCCGAAGGCGAGGGCGAGGCCGGCGAGGAGCTGCCAGAGGCCGTCCGGGACCTCCCGCGACCGCAGATCGGCGGCGGCGGCCAGGGCGAGCCCCGCCGTGAGCGCGAGGGCCCGGCACGCGAGCAGGAGCTCCGTCGCCGCGACCACGGCCGTCCCTCGAAGCGCGACGACGTGGCGGCCCCCTCATAACTCCGCGTCGGCGGAGGCTCGGGACCGTCGCCCGGCGCGGCCGGACGGCGGGGTCGACCCTCGGCGGGGGTCCCGCCGTTCGCAAAGGCTTTTACACCGTCCCGGCTCGCGCGCCTTCGCCTTCCACCAGCGCATGGTCGAGTACAAGCTCGTCATCTCCGAGGGGAACCGGTCGATCGCCCGGACCGTCGCCGACCCGCAGTCGGCCGGGTTCCTCGGCAAGCGGATCGGCGAGAAGGTCGGAGGGGAGTTGCTGGGCGCGAGCGGCTACACCTTCCGGGTCACCGGAGGCACAGACAAGAGCGGGTTCCCGCTGCGTCCGGACGTCCCCGGGGCCCGCCAGTCGCGCCTCTACGTCGGCGAGGGGTTCGGCTTCCACGCCCCGCGCCGGGGGATGCGCCGACGCCGGACGTTCCGCGGCAACACCATCAGCGAGGACACGGTCCAGATCTGCCTCGTCGTCGACCAGGCGGGACCGAAGCCGCTCGCGGAGCTGTTCGCCGCCGCATGAAGGTCCCCCGGCAGCCCGAGGTCAGCATCGGACTGGTCGGGCACGTCGACCACGGCAAGACGACCCTCACCCAGGCGCTCACCGGCGAGTGGACCGACCGCCACTCCGAGGAGCTCAAGCGCGGCATCTCGATCAAGCTCGGCTACGCGGACGCCGCGTTCTACCTGTGCCCGAAGTGCCCCAAGCCGACCGGCTACTCGGTCACCCCGGTCTGCCCGTCGTGCGGGGGGGAGGCGAAGTTCCTGCGGGCGGTCTCCTTCGTGGACGCGCCGGGCCACGAGACGCTGATGGAGACGATGCTCAGCGGCGCAGCGATCATGGACGGGGCGCTCCTGCTCGTCGCGGCCAACGAGCACGTCCCCCAGCCGCAGACCCGCGAGCACCTCTACGCCCTCGACATCATCGGCGTGCGCCGGGTCGTCGTCGTCCAGAACAAGATCGACCTCGTCACCGAGGAGGAGGCGCTCGCCAACCAGAAGGAGACGGTGGAGTTCCTTCACGGTTCGCCGATCGCCGACGCGCCGATCGTGCCGATCAGCGCGAACCACAAGGCGGGCCTGGAGGCCCTGATCGGCGTGATCGAGGAGACGATCCCCACGCCGAAGCGGGACGTGACCAAGCCGCCGCTGATGTACGTGGCGCGGTCGTTCGACGTGAACCGGCCCGGGACCCGCCCGTCCGACCTCCGGGGAGGCGTGCTCGGCGGCTCGCTGCTCCAGGGGCGGCTGGTCGCCGGGGAGCAGATCGAGATCCGGCCCGGGGTCAGCGGGGCGGCCAACGGCCGGGCCGAGGCCCTCACCACGACGATCAGCACGATCGTCGCCGGCGGGGAGACCCGGGACGAGCTCCGCCCCGGCGGGCTCGCGGCCCTGGGGACCGGGCTCGACCCCTCCCTCACCAAGGGGGACGGATTGACTGGCCGGCTCATCGGTACCGCCGGGACGCTGCCGCCGGTGAGCCAGAAGATCCGCCTCAAGGCGACCCTGCTCGACCGCGTCCTCGGCGCCCAGCGGGAGATCAAAGTCGAGAAGATCCGTACGAGCGAGCTGCTCGCCGTGACCGTCGGCACGACGATCGCCCCGGGGAAGGTGACGAGCGCCCGGGGGGACGACGTCGAGCTCGCCCTCGCCCGGCCGGTGACCGTCTTCCCGGGCTCGAGGGTGGCGATCTCGCGCAAGCTCAACGCCTGGAGGCTGATCGGCTACGGGATCGTCGAGGGGCCGTCCAAGTGAGGCCGGACCTCCTCGAGATCCTGCGGTGTCCCGTCTGCCGGGGGGAGCTGCGGCTGACGACGGTCGAGCAGGACGGCGACGAGATCCTGCGCGGGACGCTCGGATGTCCGCGTTGCGGCGTCGACTACCCCATCGACGACGGGATCCCGAACCTGCTCCCGCCGTCCGCGCGAGCCTAGGGTCGCCCCCGGGACGTCCAGCTCACGCGGAGCGGAGCACCACGCGGGCGGGGGCACCGTCCCCGTCGCGGATCCTCAGGGGCAAACACTCGAGTTCGTAGGGCCCTCCCGGGACGCCGTCGAGCAGAAGGCCCTCCACGATGATCACCCCGTGGCCCAGCAGCTCGCGGTGGACGGGGAACCCGCCGGCGGGGTCCGATTCGATGGAGAGGCCGTCGACCCCGACCAGTCGGACCCCTCGCCCGAGGAGCGCCCTCGCCGTCGGCAGCTGGAGACCCACGGCCGGCCCGGTCGACGCCCGCGGGTCGGTCCACCTTTTGGAGTTGGCGGTCCGGAACAGCACCCGGGTCGAGTCCCGCGGTAGCCCGTCGACGGCGTGAGGGCCGACGTGGCCCTCTCCGTCGCTTGCGTCCACGACCCAGCAGGGGCCGTTCAGCGCGTCGAGGTCCAGCGCGTCCACGCCGGCGCCGTCCGACAGGAAGTGGCGCGGCGCATCGACATGGGTGCCCGCGTGGGAGCCGAGCGCGAGTCGCGAGAGCGCGAACGGGTCGCCCCGGTCCAGCCGGGAGACCGGCTCCATCCGGAACGGAGGGTCGCCGGGGAACGCAGGCATGCCGTCGTACAACGGCATCGAGACATCGATCCTCCGCACCAACCCGGGCTCCCGGGGCCGCCGTCGCGCGTTCGCCCTTAACGGTTTAAGTCGCTCCGCCGCCGAGGCGTGGGCCTCGACGCCAAGGGTTAAGCGCGCTCGCGAGGAACGGAGAGCAAATGGCCCCGGCGCAGCAGTCCCCGCCGGACGACGACCTCGACGACCTGCTCGACATGCGGTCGAAGTCGGCCGCCACCAGCCGGAGCGCCCGTCGGCGCGCCCGGGAAGGTCGCAGCGCCCCGCGGGAGGGGGTACGGGCCTGGGCCGGGGACCTCGACGACGAGAAGGCGACCGACAACGAGGTCGTCGACGACGAGCTCGACAAGCCTCGGCG
>JASIDM010000023.1 GCA_030044695.1 Thermoplasmata archaeon | reverse complement strand
TGCTCGGTCGGATACTCGGGGGGCGCGGTGATCTCGCCCGAGAACTCCTTCGGCCCACGGACGTCGACCAGGGCGAGCTTCCCCGACTTCACGTCCGGCAGGGCCCGGCGCACGTCCTCGAGGTAGACCCGCAGGGTGGCGTCCGGCGGCTGCGCGACGAGGGAGCCGGCGGGCGGGTGGGGGACCTCCTTGGTGAGCGGACGGTCCTCCGCGATCCACTTCTTGCGCCCGCCGTTCATCAGCCGGACGTTGCGGGCGCCGTAGTAGGCGAGGACCCAGAAGGCGAAGGCGGCGAACCAGTTGTTGAAGTCCCCGTAGAGGACCAGCGTCGAGCGGTCCGTGACGCCGGCGCGGCGGTACAGGGCCGTCAGCTGCTCCTGGCCGAGGATGTCGCGGCGCAGCGGATCGTTGATGTCCTTGCGCCAGTCGAGCAGGACCGAGCCGGGCAGGTGCCCGAGCTCGTAGTTCGCCGCGGGGTCGTAGTCGACCTCCAGGAGGCGCACGTGCGGGTCGGCGAGGTGGGCGGCGACCCAGTCGGTCTCGACCAGCACCTCAGGGTGGGCGTAGTCGGCCATAGGGTGGGCCCGTAGCGGGCGGGATTAAAGCATCTGCGGGTGTGTAAACTCGGCCCCCTCAGGGGGCGGAGCTCCGTGGCCTAGCCGCGGCGCCCCCGCTTGGGGAGGGCCGCGTCCGAGACCTCGATCGTCTCGGGGTCGAAGCCGAGGCGGGCGAGCTCGTCGCGGATGCGGGCCCGGTGGTCCCCTTGGAGGTAGACCTCGCCGTCGACGACCGAGCCGCCGGTCGCCAGGCGGTTCTTCAGGGTCCGCGTCGTCTCCTCGAGGTCGACCCCGGGGGGGAAGCCGGAGATCACCGTCGCCGGCTTGTTGTACCGACGCGGCTCGGCCCGGACCCGGATCCGGGCGCTCTCTCGGTCCAGCGCGGATAGGATCTCATCGAACTCCTCGTTCCCCATGGTTACGGAGCGGCCCCTGCCCTGGTCGAGCGCCCGGAGGAACGGTCCCCGCCCCGCGCCGGGGAAGGCCGACCGAGGGGTTCCGTCCGGCGCGCAGCGGTGGTGGGCAATGGCACCACCGTTCCCACCACGCGGCCCCCCATGAACGTTTCCGTTCGTACGGTCACTGCTCACCCCAACGGTACAGCTGGAGCGTCACCCCGAGCCCGACCGCCGCGCAGACGCCGAGCAGGCCGGCGTACAACGCCATCTGCGCCGGCGACGCCGGCGTGAGGCCGAGGGCCCCTTGGACGAGCAGGGCGGCGTACGTCGCGGGGAGGAAGTGCGCGGCGTCGCGCCAGAGGGGCGGCAGGATCGACACCGGGTAGTAGAGCGGCGAGAGCATCCCGAGCAGGGTGAAGGTGAGGTTGCCGACCGGCCAGATCTCGCGCTGGGAGCGGACCCGGCTGGAGATGGCGATGCCGATGGCGCTGAACAGCACCCACATGACGACCAGGCTGCCGAAGAGGACCCCGGCCGCGTAGAGGGTCAGCGGGTGGCCGTCCGAGCGGCCGACCCAGTCGAGCAGCGCCGACAGGACGATCAGCGCCGGCAGCATGGCGATCAGGTTGGAGAAGGCGATCCCGAACAGGTAGCGGACCCGGCCGAGCGGGCTCGCGACGAACATGTCCTGGAGCTGGCACTCGATCCGCCAGGTCGCGCTGTCGCCCAGGACCCAGGAGCCGATGTTCTGCATCGTGAACAGCATCGCCCCGACGATCTCGAGCGGGCGCAGGGACGGCGGCGAGATCAGCGACAGGAAGTACAGGAAGATGAACGGCAGCAGGATCGGGGTGATCGCCACCGCCGGGCTCCGGGAGATCCAGCGCCAGCCGACGAACAGGAACGCCGGCAGCGCCCGGCCCCGGGTCGGGTGGCCGGAGGTGACCGCGGGGAGCGTCGGGCTCGCCATCTACTGCTCCCGGGCGGTCCGCCGCGCCCAGAACACCGCGAAGCCGAACAGCGCGAGCGCCTCGGCCGCGAGGCCGATCGACGCGAGCGCCAGCTCTCCGCCGCTCAGGTGCGCCGCGCCGATCGCGTTCTGCAGGATCGCCGCGGCCGCGCTGGGCGGCATCAGCAGCACGATCGGCCGCAGCCCGACCGGGAACAGCCCGAACGGGTAGAAGACCGGCGGCAGCACCCCGAAGATGTTGAAGAACAGGCTGGAGTACGCCCAGATCGCCCGGTTGTCGCGGAAGGCGGTCGAGAAGACGTAGCCGATCGACGCCGAGCAGACCCACACCGCGCCCGAGAGCCCGACCAGGAGAGCGGTCTCGGCGAGCGAGAGGTGGACGACCAGCTGCGCGAGGACCCCGAGGAGCACGGCGGGGGTCACGTAGACCACGAGCACGCCAGCGGAGAGCCCGACGAAGTAGCCCTCGGCGGTCAGCGGGCTCGCGAGGTACATGTCGGTCGCCTTGTGGTCGATGCGGACGTACGCCGCCTCGTTCAGCACCCGCTGGCCCATCGTGAACATCGAGAAGATCACGGCGCCCAGCAGCGCCACGCCGATGAGCCCCGGGTTCAGGATGTAGACGAAGACCAGCAGGACCCCCTGGACCACCATCGAGGTCGCCATCGCCAGCTCCTCGTGCGCCTGCACGAGGACCTCGGTGCGCAGGAAGCCGGTGAGCCCCTGGAACGGCCGGGGGGCCGCGGACTCACTCGTCCTCATGGATCGACCTCCCGACCACGTGCAGGAACGCCTCCTCGAGGGTCACCGGCCCGACGGTCGCGGTGAGGTTGGAGCTCACCGCGAGGCCCATCAGCTCGCCGAGACGCTCCGGCGCTACGATCACGGTGAGCCCGGCGCCGTCCGGCACGCAGGTGCCGAAGCTGCGGAACCGGTCGATCGCCGCCGCCCCCTCGGGCAGGAACACCTTGAGCGTCCCGCCGACCGAGCGCTTCAGGTCCTCGGCGGT
Organism: Thermoplasmata archaeon; assembly: GCA_030044695.1. GTDB lineage: Archaea > Thermoplasmatota > Thermoplasmata > Lutacidiplasmatales > UBA184 > Lutacidiplasma. The sequence goes on along the minus strand of JASIDM010000023.1, from coordinate 836 downwards.
CCCGCTCACCAGGACCTTGCCGCCGTCGATGATGTAGAGCCGCTGGCTGAGCGCGTCCGCTTCGTCCAGGTAGTGGGTCGTCAGGACGATGGTCGAGCCCTTGCGGGTGAGGCCCCGCAGCGACTCCCAGACCGAGCGCCGGGCGAACGGGTCCATGCCGATCGTCGGCTCGTCCAGGTAGAGCAGCGGGGCCTCGGTCGCCATCACGGTCGCGACCATTGTGCGCTGCCGCTGTCCGCCGGAGAGCGTGATCGACAGCCGGTTCGCGAAGTCGGTCAGGCCCATCTGCTCCAGCGCCGCCTCGGTCCGGGCGTGGGCGGTCTCCCGCGACAGCCCCCGGGCCCGCAGGTAGGTGGAGATCTGCTCGCGCGGCGTGAGGTGGAAGAACGGCTTGCCCTCCTGCGGCACGACCGCGATGTACGGGCGCACCCGCTCCGGGTGGCGGTCGACGTCGACCCCGAACGCCTGGATCGTGCCGGAGGTCGGCCGCAGCAGCGTGGAGGCGATCCGCAGGAACGTCGTCTTGCCGGCGCCGTTGCGCCCGAGCAGCGCGACCCGCTCGCCCTGCCGGACCTCGAGCGAGACCCCGGCGAGCGCCTCCACCGGCGGGGCCCGGCGCGACAGGTACGTCTTGCGGAGGTCGACCGCTCGCAGGATCTCGCCGCTCACGCGATCCTCCCGGCGGCGCCGGCGGTCCCGGCGTCCCACGAACTACGAGCTCGGTCGGTCGGGGACGCGCAGGACGGGTTCAGCCCCACGCGCCTCCTCCGGCCCCGAACGGGACCGAAGGCCGGCGCGCGCGAACCGTTCCGCGGCTCCGGATCGCGGGGAGACTC
>JASIDM010000022.1 GCA_030044695.1 Thermoplasmata archaeon | reverse complement strand
CGCCCGGTCACGCGAACCGCAGCCGCGAGAAGGTGCGGCGCCAGGCGAGGACCTCGTCGGCGACGCGGTGCCCCCGCAGACCCCCCTCGACGAGGAGGTGGGCGAGCCGCGGCATCTCCGAGGGGACGAGCCCGAGCCGGGTCACTTCGGCCAGCCCGATCCGTCCCACGAGATCGAGGAGCAGGCGCTGGCGCTCCAGCTTGCGGGCGAGGGCGCCCGGGCCGATCCCGTACTGCGCGCGCAGCGCCGCGCGGTCCAGGTGGAGCTGATGGGACTCCGTGTACCCCTCCGCCGCGGCGACCAGCGGGACGTTCTCCGCCGTCAGCGCGGCCCCGAGCGCCTTCGCGTTCGCGACGACCGTGGCGGCGTACTCCCGGCCGCACCGCTCCAGCTCGAGGAGGGTCTGGGCCAGCCCGGCGATCCGGTTCCAGTGGGCGTTGTCGAACGTCCTCCAGACCAGCGCGGGGGCGATCCGACGGAACAGCTCCTCGCGGTCGGTGTAGATCAGGCCGCCCTGCGGGCCGGGGAACGACTTGTGCGTGCTGCCGAAGACGACGTCCGCGCCGTCCGCGAGCGGCTCCTGGAACGCCCCGCCAGCGATCAGCCCGAGGACGTGCGAGGCGTCGTAGAGGACGAGGGCCCCGGCGGCGTGGGCCGCCTCGGCGATCGGTCGGAGCGGATAGGGGAACAGGATGAAGCTCTGCCCGAGCACGACGGCGGCGGGCCGGCTCTCCTGGATCGCCCGGATCGCGACGTCGGGGTCGAGCCGGTTCCCGGGTCCGGTGGCCCGGAGCGGTCGCACCTCCAGGCCGAGCATCGCCGGCACGAACCCCGCGGCGTAGCCGTCGTACCCCCCGTCCTCGGGCGGGATGGCGAGGATCCGCGCCCCCCGCTCGAGGAGCGGGGCGAGCACGGAGAGGGCGGCGATGTGCCCGGAGAGCGGCCGGGTCGTCGCGTACCGGGCCCGGAACACGCGGGTCGCGGCGCGGTCGGCGAGCTCCTCGATGCGGTCCGTGTAGCGGGTGCCGGCGTAGCTGTTGTCGATCGCCTCGCCGTCGAACGTCGTGGCGATCGGCAGCGTGTAGCGGCCGGCGAGATCGCTCGCGAGGTAGCGTCGCGCCTGCGGTGAGACGGCGTTCTCGCTGGCGAGGAGGTTGAAGACCTGCCGGCCCCGCCAGCGGTCGTGGGCCCGGACGAGGCCGGCGAGCCGCCGCTCCTCGTCAGGCGGCGGCGCGGTCATGCGCCCCGGGCGAGAGCGGGTGCGGTCCCTTCGCGAGCTTGCGCCGCTCCTGGTGACCGCAGCGCGGGCACGTCGGCGGGTTCGCCTGGAGGTTGACGAGGGCGTGGCAGACCTGGCAGCGGGCGGCGACGACCCCGAGCGTTGGCGGGGCCGTCGTGAGCTTCACGGACGGACGGCCCTGCAGGACCTTGGCGAGGACGATGTCGCCGACGGCGAGCTCGCCGTTCCAGGACTCGGTGTAGCCTTCCTTCACCTTGGAGATGTGGACCGTGCCCTCCGGCTTCCCCGGCACGGTCCGACGGCTCGTGGACGTCGCCAGGATCTCGCAGATCGCCATCGCCGTCTTCAGTTCCTCGACACGGGCGTAGACGAGATTCCCCTCGTCGACCTCGGGGACCGAGTTCTTCGGGTCGACCCGGATCGTCCGGTCGCGGGGATCGACGGCCGGCTTGCCGAGGAGGCAGGCGTAGATCCTGCCGCCGTGCTCGTAGGTGCCCCGCCCCGGCAGGTACTCCTCAGCGGCGCCGAGATAGTCCCCCGGGAGCACCAGCTCAGGCAGCTCTCCCGGCATCCTCCGTTCTCCCCGTTCGGATCGCCCAGAGCTCCACGTCGAGCTCGACCCCGGCCTTGCGGTGGTGGGGGAACGTCCGCCCCAGCACCCAACGGACGGGAACGACCTCGAGGACCTGAGCGCGCCGTGCGACCGTTCTACGCGCTATAAAGGTTCGGGAGGCCGCGAGCGAGAAGGCGTACACCGAGCGCTCGGCCAGCGCGAAGGCGGCGTCCCAGAACGGCCGGTCGGCATGCCGGCGCTGGGCGCCGAACGGCGGGTTCATCACCACGAGCTCCGCCGGCGCGTGGGCCTCACCGACCTCGCCGTGCCGGAACGTCACGTCGAGCCGGGCGGAGCGGGCCGCGTCGGAGGCCGCGGCGATCGCGGATACGTCGGCGTCGATCCCGACGACCGGGTGCGCCCCGAGGGCGGCGGCCCCGATCGCCAGGCGGCCGGTCCCGCAGCCGAGGTCGAGCACCGATCGCCCCGCGAGGCCGTCCCAACGCTCCGCGGTCCGGAGCAGGGTCGCCGCCGCCTCGGCCGGCGTCACGACCTGCTCCAGGCGCGCCTGGGGGTCCGCGAACGGGGGGACCCGCTGGAGGAGGCGGACGAGCTCGGCGGTGCGCACGATGCTCCGAGCGCCCCCGAACGAAATCGTTGCCGACCCCGGGGCCCGCGAGGCCGTGCGGGGAGCCGGATTCGAACCGGCGAACGCCTTGCGCGACAGGATCTCCTCGGCCCCGTCCGGGGCCGTTTAAGTCCTGCGCCGTTACCGGGCTTGGCTATCCCCGCGAGGCTCTACCGCGCAGGGACGGCGGGCTCTTCTTCCTCCGCGGCGCGGGCCGTTCCGGCCTTCTTCAGCGAGACCCGCTTCGGGAAGTACTTGAGGAGCACGACGTCGTTCACGGCCGAGACCCAGCGGTACGGCACGTTGGTCGGGCGGGAGTCGTCGACTAACATCGGGCTGGTCTCCCCGACGAAGAGGCCGTCGATCTTCGAGGCCTCGACGTCGACCACGACGTTGTCGACCTCGCCGAGCAGGCGTCCGTCCGGTGTGTAGATCTGTCGACCCAGGAGTTCGGTCATCTCGACCAGCATGTCCCGTTCCCGGGGTCGCCGAGCCTCCCTGGGCTTCTTATGTCTTTGGGCGGAGCGGCAGCGTCGCGCGGGCGAGGACGCCGACCGGAACCCGTCAGCTGCCGGCGCCGTCGTCCGGGGGCTCCGGCGCGGCCTGCCGTACCTGGGCCCGGTACATCTCGAGCAGTTCCTTCGCCTCCGTCGCCTCGGTCGGCCCCTTGTCGTCGCGGTACCGGCCCGTGAAGCGCGGGAACCGCAGGGCGAGGCCCGCGCCGGCCCGGATCGCCCCCAGCGCCGCGCGGTGCACCGGGCTGAGCGTCAGCTCGGCGCCGCGGACCTCGAGGACGACGCCCGGGCGGAACCAGCGATCCGGCGTGATCCCCGACTCCACCTCGGGGGGGCGCTCGTCGGCCGCCCACGGGGCCAGCCGCCCGGGCATCGCTTGGAGGGCGGCGTCGTCGAAGCCGCTGCCGACCTTGGTGAACGACTCGTAGCGATCCCGGGCCCGGTCGTACACGGCGAGCAGGAACGCCCCGAACCGCCCTCCGCGGCGCCCTCGCCCGTGGAAGGCGCCGACGACCACCCCGTCGATCGAGTCGCTGAGGCCGACGGTGTAGTCCCGCTTGTACTTGATCCACCAGTAGCCCCGGGCCCCCGCGCGGTACGAGCTCCCCTCGCGCAGGGACTTCGCCATCACCCCCTCGCCGCCGGCGGCGATCGCCTCGTCCAGGAACGCCTTCGCCTCCTCCACGGAGCCGACGACGCGCTGCTCGGCCAGGCGGACCCGCTCGGTCGGGCGCAGGAGGGCCGCGAGGCGCTCGCGCCGACGGGGGAACGGGTCGTGGTAGGCCGGCGCGCCGCCGTCCAGCAGGACGTCGAAGAGGAACAGTCGTACCGGGATCTCCTCGCGGACGCGGTCGAGGTCATGCTTGCGCCCGCGCCGGCGCGAGACATCCTGGAACGGGAGGATCTCGTCGGTGTCGAGGTCGACCGGGACGCACTCGCCCTCGACGATCGCCGGCGGCGACGCGAGGGCCCGGGGGAGCTCCGCGACGAGCTCCGGGAACTGCGCCCCGATCTCCTCGAGGCGACGCGAGAACAGCCGGACCCGGCCGTCCCGGCCGAGGTGGGCCTGGACGCGGAGGCCGTCGTACTTGACCTCCAACGCCGCCGTGCCGCCCATCCGCGCGAGGACCGCCTCGAGGGTCGGCTCCCGCTCCGCCAGCATCGGCCGAACCGGCCGGCCGACCTCGAGCCCGATCGTCGCGAGGGCGCCGACGCCCCCCTCCGCGAGGCGCACGGCGACCAGGCCGAGGTCGCTCGAGAGGTTGAACGCCCCCTCGATCGTCGCTCGCGACGCCTTCGTGCCGTCGGCGAACGCCTCGTTGAGCGCGTCCAGGATCGTCATCTCCCGCACCCCGACGCGCAGCGTGCCGAGGACGAACCGGACGAGGTACCTCGCCTCGAGCGGGGTTGCCCGGGCCAGCAGCGCGGTGAGGGTCTGGACCTTGACCTCCTGCGACCCTTCGCCGCTCGCGGCGGCGATCGCCCGCATCCCCTCGTAGACCTCCTGGACCGTCAGCGGAGGCTCGGCGGTCCGGACCGCCGCGAGGAGCTCCTCGGTGGTCCGTCCGAGGTCCCCCGAGCTCTTGGCGCGGCGCGCGACCGC
>JASIDM010000021.1 GCA_030044695.1 Thermoplasmata archaeon | reverse complement strand
CCGACCAGGGTCGGCACGAGCACCACGGAGAGCGGCTTGTCCGGCTTGCCCGCCGCGAGGTCGCTCGCCGGCGAGTGGGTCTCGCGGGCCGCCTGGATCGCCTTCTGCTTGACCTTGAGCAGCGGGACCCCGCGGACCTTGCGGTAGATCTCGTCGTCGAGGCCGTCGAACTGCAGGTACAGGGTGTGCAGGCCCGCGTCCCGGCACGCCTGGGCGAAGCCGGGCTCGTTGGCGACCCGGATGCCGTTCGTCGCGACCTGGATCTGCTTGAAGCTGAGGTCGCGCGCCATGCTGACGGCGTCCAGGAACAGCGGGCTGAGCGTCGGCTCCCCACCGGAGAACTGGACGGCGACGGTGCCGACCGGCTTCTGCTCCCGGAGCGTCTTGAGCATGAAGTAGATCTGCTCGCGGGTCGGCTCGAAGACGTAGCCCGCGGCGTTGGCGTTGGCGAAGCAGACCGGGCACTTCAGGTTGCAGCGGTTGGTGAGGTCCACCAGGGCGAGCCCCGTGTGGGACTTGTGGTGGCTGCACATCCCGCAGGTCGTCGGGCAGCCCCGGAACTTGTCGTAGTAGGGGTTCTCGTACCCCACCCCGTCGTGGGCGTAGACCTCCATCCGCAGGTAGAAGTCGACGTCGTTGGAGATGATGTCCCAGAAGTAGCCGTGGGCGCGGCAGGTCTTCTCCATGATGACCCGACCCTCCTTCTCGCGAACGATGGCGGGGATCACCTTGATGCACTCGGGGCAGACTGACGCGGTCTTGCGCGGCAGTCCGCGGGGCGCCTGGAACTCCTTCATCACTCGGGCCGGCATCGTTAGTTTCCTCCGTTCTCATCCTGGCCGGTCGGCGCAGGCTCTGCAAGGCCCACCCACCCCATCCTACATAACCCATCTGTCGTTCTGACCGCGACAAATCTGAGGGTCCATGACGTGCATTCGCACGGTTCCAGGAGCGACAACCCCCTACGGACCGGCCGCCCTGAGCTCGGGGCAGACCTCGAGCGCCCCAGAGTTTATCCGCTACCCGCGCTCGACCGGGCGATGGTTCGCGGCCGACGCCCGCGCCGCCCTTCGCGCAAGCCCCGCCGCGGGGCGCGGCGGTCCTCCGCCGCGCCCCGAAGGCGGCGGGTACGAGGGGGTTTCGTGGGCCGGGACCCGTCCCCGGTGCTCGACCGTTACCCCCCCCGTGGGCCGGTCCCGGCCCCCGCCGCGGGCGGTTCGCCGGTGACCACCCCCCCGTCACCATCTCCCCGGCCCGCTCCGGCCGCCACCGCGACCCCCGGACCGGCCAGCGCCCCGCCCCCGGAGGGGCTGATACGGCTCGAGCGCCCGTTCGACGTGGACGAGTTCGCCCAGATGCTGGGAGAGACGGCGATCCGCGTGACCGTCCCCCGGGACGCCCTCCCGGAGGTGCTCCGGCGCGTGACCGACTTCATGGGCTTCGGCATCTACGTGTACTCCGTCACCGTCCGCCCCGCGGACTCCGAGCTCCTTCGCGGCTACGTCGTGGAGCTCCAGCGGGTCGACTTCGACCCCGACGCGAAGGCGTGGCGACCGTTCGTCGAGCGCGGTACGGCGGGTCCCAAGCCCTGAACGGTCCCGACGCCCCGGCGTCGGGCTACTGGCGCGGGGCGAGCGCCCGTCGCGCGAGCAGGGTGGCGATCAGGATCATGGCGGCCGCCCAGCCGAGCAGCCCGAGCAGGTAGACCCACGCGCTCTCCGGGTAGTACTGGGGGGCCCCGGCGAACAGGTCGAGCCGGATCACCTCGACGGCGAGGGTGATCGGGTTGTAGGAGGCGAGCGTCTTGAACCAGCCCGGCAGGATCCCCCAGGGGTACAGGGCCGCCGACGTCAGCAGCACGGGCAGGTTGATCGCGTTCACGACGGCGAAGTACGTCTGCGGCTGCTCGATCGAGAACCCGATCGCGAGGAACAGGGCGGCGAACATCACCGAGAGGATCACCACGGCGAGGACGATCTGGACCGCGGCGACCGGGCCGATCGCCGCCGTGACCTGCAGGCCGCTCAGGCCGAGGTGGCCCAGGGCGTAGGCGAGCCCCAGGACCAGGAACGCCAACCCGATCGGCTGGATCGAGCCGGCGATGAGCCGCGAGCCGAAGATCGAGGCGGCCGAGGCGGGGGTCGAGGCGATCCGCTTGAGGATCCCGAACAGCTTGTCGAAGATCACGTTGGCGCCGATGAACAGCGTCGCGGTGACGGCGACGAACCCCGCCATGCCGGCGGAGAAGTAGCTGAAGTACGTCGGCGCGCCCCGAACGAACGGCACGAAGGCGGCGGAGTCGCCGCCGAACAGGTTGCCGAAGTTGAACGCCTGCCCGAACAGCACCAGGTACAGGATCGGCAGCAGCAGCGACGTGACGATCGCCTGGGGGTTGCGGCCCAGGCGCAGCAGCTCGCGCTTGGTGAGGGCGAGGGTCTCGCGGATCAACGTCGGCCCCCGAACCGCTCCCGCACGCGACCGACCATCACGGCCCGGTCCGTCGCGCTGAACCCCTCGTCCTCGCGGAACTCGCGGCCCGTGAACTCGAGGAACACCTCGTCCAGGCTCGGGCGCTTCAGGGAGACCCCCTGCAGGCCGACGCCGGCCCCCACGGCGGCCGAGACGATCGCCGGGATCAGCGCCTCGCCGTTGGAACACTTGAGGCGGAGGCTACCGTCCTGCTCGCCGACCGAGACGACGCCGGGGATCTTCGCGAGGACCTCGCGGAGCGCCGGGCTCGAGGCGACGGGCCGCACCGTGACGATGTCCCCGCCGAGGCGGTCCTTGAGCTCGCTCGGACGCCCCGACGCGACGATCGCGCCGTGGTCGATGATGGCGATCTGGTCGCACATCCCGTCGGCCTCCTCGAGGTAGTGCGTCGTGACGAAGACGGTCATCTGGTGCTCGTGACGCAGCTCGAGCACGTACTTCCAGAACCCCGCCCGACCCTGCGGGTCCAGCCCCAGCGTCGGCTCGTCCAGGAACAGCGTGCGCGGGGCGTGGACGATCCCGGCGGCGAGCTCCAGCCGCCGCCGCATCCCGCCGGAGTACGTCTTCGCGAGCCGGTCGGCGGCGTCGCCGATCTGCATCCGCTCGAGCAGGCCGTCGACCCGGCCCCGGACCTCGGAGCGCGGGACCCCGTACAACGCCGCGGCGAGCTCGAGGTTCTCGCGACCGGTGAGGTCGCCGTCGGCGGTCGACTCCTGGAAGACGACCCCGATCCGTCGCTTGACGGTCGCCGGGTTCTTGCGGACGTCGATCCCGTCGACGACCGCCGTGCCGCTGGTCGCCTCGAGGCCGGCGGTCAGCATCGAGACCGTCGTGGTCTTACCGGCGCCGTTCGGTCCGAGGAAGCCGTAGACCTCGCCGGGGGGGACCTCGAACGATACCCCCCGGACCGCGCGGACCGTCCCGTTGTACGTCTTCACGAGGTCGCGGGTCACGATGGCGCCGGCGCTCGCGGGTCGGGGGTCCATCCTGGTTCACTCCGTGAGCTGCTGCAGCCGCTCGGCGATACCCTTGAGGTCCGCCCGACCGCGTTCGAAGTCGCTCGCTCGGCTGCTCTTGAGGTCTTCGAGGTAGGCGACGAGCCCCTTCACTTCCCGGACCGCCTCCTCCACGCCTCGGGGGGAGAACGGGCCCGGCCCCCAGGGGCGCTCGGCCGAAGCGGAGGCGGTGAGCGCATAGCGTCCGTCGGCCGCTCGCTTCAGCACGCCGTCCCGCGTCATCTCCTCCAACAGCGGGTAGATCGAGCCAGGGGACGGCCGCCAGACCCCTCGCGTGATCCGCTCGATGTCGTCCATCAGCTCGGCGCCGCTCCGGGGCCCCTGCCCGAGGAGGTGGTAGACAAGGGGTCGCAGGCCGCGACGACGGCGCGAGATCCACGGGGTTCCCATCAGCAGCGACATCGACTTACCGATATCGGAATATCGATTCCTGTAGATGAGCTTTGCACACCCCGCGCGACCACCGGACGGGCTCGGGAGGGTAATCTATCGCCGCAGGGTACGGGCCGCGACGATGTCCGACCATGGTGGTCCTGAGCGATGGGAGGCCGAGCTGAGAGCCCTCCGCGAGGAGCTCGCCCGCCTTCGGGCCGAGCAGCGGGAGATGGCCGGAGCGATCCAGGAGCTGGTGAGCACCTTCCGCACGGTGGCGACCCACCTCGGGATCGCCGC
>JASIDM010000020.1 GCA_030044695.1 Thermoplasmata archaeon | reverse complement strand
GGAGTCCCGCGCGACCGCCGGTCGCCACGATCCACGTGGATCGGGGCCTGGCGATCGTCCCGCTCGACGGCGAACTGAAGATCACGGGGGGCTGGGACTTCGATCTCTCCGACGATCCCGCGCGCTCTCGCCGAGTGTACCGATCGCTGCAGGAGGTCGTCCCCGTCGAGGCCGTCGTCTCCGCCCAGCAGGGGTCGCGACCGTGCACGCCGGACGGCCTGCCGACCGTCGGGCGGGCGGGACGGGTCGTCGTCGCGACCGGAGGGTTCCGGCTCGGGTGGAGCTTCGCCCCTGCGCTGGGGCGACACGCCGCCGACCTCGCGCTCGGGACGGAGGTGAACCAGCCGTTCCTGGCCCGCTTTTGCGGGCGGCTGCACGACGGCCGGCTCGAGCCGGCGCCGAGGAACGAGATCGGACCGGGCCGCTAGTCGGACGCCCCGGTGGTCCCTGGGTCGCCCGAGATCCCGGGACGCGGCGTTATCGTGGTCGCGCGTCTGCGGCCCCAGGGGGGTCGCCGGGCCCGCGGACGACGATGACGGCAAGCGCGGGGCGACCCCCCGGGACGTACATCTCCGACCTTCGGCCCTCGCGCGTCGCGACGTTCGAGGCGGTCGTCGTCGAGCTCGGCGCCGTCGAGGAGGTCGAGACGAAGGAGGGGATCCGGCGCAAGGTCCGCCACGGCCTGCTCCGGGACCCGACCGGGGAGATCGCCCTGGTCCTCTGGGGGTCGGAGGTCGACCTCGTCACCTCGGGGGACCGGGTCCGCGTCGTCGACGGCTGGGTCAGCGACCGCCGGGGACGCCCCCAGCTCTCCCTCGGCCGGGCGGGCCGGATCGAGAGGCTCGGCCCTCAGCTCTGATCGCGGGGCGGGCCGGACCGCCCGCCGCTGCCGCGGGACGTCCCGCCCTGCCGCGGCGGCGGGGGGGCCTGGGCGTGGCGGTGGCGCCGGAGCAGGAACAGGCCGACCCCGGCGGCGACGACCGCCGCCCCGATGCCGATCCCGACGTACAGCCAGGGGAACGCCGGGCGGCTCGAGGGGGTCGACGGCGGCGTGGCGAAGTAGATCGTCTCGGAGAACTTCTTGTCGGACCAGCCGATCGTCCCGGCGTCCGGCTTCGGCACGGGATAGCCGACCACGCGCGGGACAGTGTACGGCAGGTTCGCCGACGCGGGCAGCGCCCAGCCGGGGACGACGAGCATCGTGTCGTTCATCGTGTAGTCGCGCCCGGCGAGGACCACCGACCAGTTCGTCCCCGGGGCGAGGCCGTACTCGTCCAGCTCGAGGTTCGTCGCGTAGAGCGCCGTGAGCGGCGAGCTATCCTGGACGCCGGCCGTCGCGTTGATCACGTAGGCGCCGCTGGTCCGGTCCGCCCAGAAGTTGTCGTGGATCGCGGGGCGGAGGGAGTTGTTGACCCACACCTGCAGGTCCGAGGCGTTGTAGGCGCCCAGCGTGCTCGAGTCGTTGTTCCCGATGAAGTTGTTGTCGACGATCGTGTCCCCGGTCCCGTTGGCGAGCTCCAGGCCGACCCCCGCGGAGCTCTCGATCGTGCTCGTCTCCACGGTCGTCCCCGAGGTGTTCTGGACGGAGATCCCGAGCAGGTCGCCGAAGGCGAAGACGTCGCTGACGTGGGAGTTGTTCGTCGCGTTGAGCACGACGGCGGAGCCGCCGTACCAGTCCGTGACCTCCGAGACGGTGACCCGCAGGGAGTACAGCGACCAGACGGCGAACGGGTACGCCGTCGCCGACACGTTGGTGACGGTGATCGCCGTGTCGTTGAGGAGCTCCACCCCCGAGATCGGGAAGTCCTGGAGGGACGTCGCGTTGGCGAAGTACGCCGCGGCCCCGAGGCTCGCGTTCGTCGCGTTGACCAGGCCGAGGTGCACGTTCGACGAGTTCGCGACGTAGGCGCCGAGCGACTCGTCCGCGACGGTGAACCCGGTGAACGTCGGGGTCCCCGCGCTGACGTTCTCGAGCACGAGGCCGATCGACAGCGCCGAGCTCGAGAACCCCGTACCCCCCACCACCCCCGTGGCGTTGGCCAGGTAGACCCCGACGCTGCCGTTGGTGGCGGTGATCTGCGAGGCGTTCACCGTGCTGCAGAACAACAGGTTCGCGGCCGTCGCGAGGTCGTTCGCCGACAACCCCGAGAACGTCCCGTCCCGGGACCCCGCGAAGCTCTGGACGACCGTGGAGTCGAAGCCGACGGCGTGACCGCCGTCGACGGAGACCGTGACGTCGTCCGTCAGCACGAGCCCGCTGCCGTTGACCGTCACCGACGAGATCGTGAGGCCGGTGGAGTTCGACCATGTCCCGGCGGAGGCGAGTCCACCGTCGACCACCAGGTCGGAGAGGCTGGAGGCCCCCGTCGCGTTCATGCCTAGGGCGATCGCGTTGCCGTGGACGGTGAGGTCGTCGATCGTGACGCCGCTGCCGCCCTGGCTCGAGAGGAACGTCAGGGCGCTCCCCGTGGCGACGCTGTCGCTGACCGTGACCGAGGTGTCGTCGCCCAGGAACAGCCCGGTGCCGTTCACGGAGGTACGGCTGAGCGTGAGGCCGCTCGAGTTCGTCCAACTCCCCCCGTCCGCGATGCCTCCGACGACGGAGAGCGTCGACACGGACGAGCTTCCGGTGTCGTTCAGCGCGAGCCCCTGGGCACCGGAGGCGACCGTCGCCTGGGACACCGTGAGGCCGCTGCCGCCGTCGCTCTCGAGACCGAGGCCCCCCGAGGCGACCGCCAGGTCGGCGAACGAGACCGTCGTGGCGTCGTCGAGGTCGCCGGCGATCGACGGGTAGCCGAAGACCGGGTTGGTGCCGGTGGCGTTCGCGTCAACGACGCTGAGGTGCTCGGCCCCGTCGGCCCAGACCCCGATCGCCCCGGTGACGACCGTGAGGTCGCGGACCGTGGCGTCGTCGGCGCCCAGGAGCTCGACCCCCACCGCGTCGTCCGCGGCCGTGAGGTTGGCGACCGTGGCATGGTCCGAGCCGTAGTACTCCACGGTCGACGGCGGCGAGATCGCGGGCTGCGGGGTCGCGGTCGCCGCCACCCCCTCGACGGTCGTGTTCTGGACCGAGTCGTTGCCGCCGTCGTCGATGAAGAAGTAGCCCTGGGTCCACCCCTGGAACTCCGCCACCGTGCGGCCGTCGACGGAGTAGTTGAACGTCGTCGGCGCCTGGACGAAGCCGTTGAGGTCGATCGAGAGGTTCACCTCCCAGGTCGCGACGAGCGGGAACGTCGGGTAGTCCATGGCGTTCATCCGCAGGAACGGCGCGGCCAGCGCGTCGCTCGAGGCGTTGAGCCAGATCGTCTTCAGCGCGGGGGAGTAGCCCCCGTGATCGACCCCGTGGGCCGCGAACTGGAGCGCCTCCGACTCGCCCAGGAGGTACACCGGCGCGTCGAGGGTCGCGGGCGAGGACGGCAGGCTGAGGGTCTGGCGCCCCGTCGTGTTCGCGGCGCCGGAGATGTTGATCCAGCTGCTCCCGTACCCGTCGGCCCAGCCCCGGAACGTGTAGGTGAAGCTCGTCGGCGGGAGGAATGTCGAGAGTTCCCCCGACTCGTTGGTCGGCGCGTACGAGTAGTTCGCCGCGACGAGCGACTCGGCGAGACCGGAGGAGTTGATCGCGAACAGGACGGCGTAGCTGGGCACCACTTGGATCCGCACGTCGATCCAGCCCGGGGCCGCCGACGGGGCGATCGATTCGGCGACCGAGCCGTTGGTGTTCCAGAGCCCGTAGGTGAACGACGGGCCGGCCGTGAGGTAGGCCGTCGTCCCGGCGTAGGCGACGGCGACCCCGAGCGCCGTCTCGCCGGAATCGACCCCGAAGTCGAACGCCGACGGGACGGGCTGGTACGTGGTGTTGTTCCGGAGGAGCCTCGCCGTCCCGTTGAGCCCGACGAAGTTCGCGTTCGCCCCGTCGCCGTTGCCACCGAGCACGAACTCGGCGTCGTAGAACGAACCGGCCGGATTGAACGCCGAACCGTTGACCTCGAACTGGGCCGGCACGCTCGCGAGCGACGTGCCGTTGAACGTCACCACATCGTAGTTCCCCGCGTGGCTCCCGATCCGGTAGCCGAACGTCACGACGGTGTGCCGCGCCACCGTGGTGATGTTGTCGAACAGCTCGATGGAGAGCGGGGAGGACGGGGACGGGGCCGCCACGGTGAACGCGGGACCGGTGCCGACATAGGCGGCGACCCCGTCGGCGACGCCGATGCCGCCGTGAACGCCGTGCAGGGCGGACGGGGCGAGCGGGGCGTCGCTCGACGTGAAGTTCACGATGTTGTCCTCGAGCTCGACGGCCGTCCCGTTGAACCGGAGGACGTTCTGCACCCAGAACGTCCCGTCCGACGCCGCCGGCGAAGCGGGCGGCATGGTGACGTTCACGGCCACGGCGTCCAGCTCGAGCACCGCCCAGTTCGGGTCCAGGTCGGTCGGGTCCGAGCTGTTCGTCGGGGTGAACGCGGCGAACGAGGTGAGGTTGAGGATCCCCTCGAAGCTGTTCGTCCAGTACGTGTAGTTGGCCCCCGGTCCGATCCCGAGGTCCGAGATCCCCATCGGGGAGGGGGTCCCGGGCTGGTATCCGCTCCCCCCGCTCGCCGCCGGCGCTTCCGAGGGGCGTAGCGAGCTCGGGCCGAAGATCGTCGGGCCGCTCGCTCCGACCGACCCCGCGGTACGGACGGCCGGGGCGCGCGGGCTCGTCCCGTCAGACCGAGCGAGGCTGGTCGCCAGGTTCGAACGGGACGTGGTGAGCGAACGATGGGACGCGCCGTCCGACCCGCCGCCCGCGTGGCCGACCGACCCCGGCACCATCGCCGACGCTCCCGCCGACGTGGCGAGGATCGTGAGCCCCGGCGTCGCCATCAGGACGGCGAGCGCGACGACGACCATCCGAGCGGCGATCCGCGACATGGGAACGAGCCTCACCGGACCCGGGCTATATACTCCTTGACGTGGGCGAGGGGCCCCGGCCGGCCTAGGGCCCGTGGGGTGGGGCTCGCCGAGACAGGGTCCGAGCGGCGAGCCGGGCGGCGAGGAACCGGCGGGTCTTCTCGCGGTGGCAGGCCCGGCAGACCGTTCGGAGGTTGCCGTACTCCAGCGCGGCGCCGCCCTGGGCGATCTCCACGATGTGGTCGACCTCGAGCTCCCGGGCCCGTCGCCGCAGACCGCAGGCCTGGCACGTGTAGCGGTCGCGCAGCAGCACGAACGAGCGGGCGGAGTCCCAGAAGTAGTGGCCATGGAACTTCCACCGGCACCGTCGGGAGCAGTAAGGGGTCCGGTGCGTCGGGAGCTGCGTCCCGCATTCGACGCATCGCCCGGCCTTCCGGGCCTCAGTACGGCGCCGCGCCCCATCGGAGAACCAGGCGGCGGAAAGCGAGAGGATCCGACCGCTCGACTCGACCTGGACGCTCGGGACGGCCCCCACGGAGGTGACCGGCGGTCCGGCGCGCTTGAGCATTCCGCTGGAGACGAGAGCGGCCGCGCGAGCCGGTACGGTCTCCCGGACCACCAGATCGCGGCTTCTCGAGCCCGAACCGCGAGATGGGGCTCGCGCGAGCGGGCCGGGCCAGGTGGGTCAGCTCCGATGCAGGCCAACCCCGCCCAGCAGGGCGAGCCCCCTGGCCGAGCCTCGTCGGGCTTTAGGCGGATAGGGGCTCACGGCCCCCGGGAGACTACCGTGCGGTTCCCGCTCGCCGATTGGATCGACGCCCACCCCGAGTGCCGCTACGATCTCGCGACGAGCGGGATGCGCGGTTCGATCCCTCCCCCGAGGTGGCCGGCCCGGCGTCCGGGCTCCGATCCCGTCGAGGTGCTCCGGGAGGAGCTCGCCGAACATCTCGGCGTGGACCCCGGACGGGTCGCCCTCGCCCACGGCGCCTCCGAGGCCAACGCCTTGGTGATGGGCTACCTGGCGAGGGAGATCGGGCGGCACGGGCGTCGTCCCGTGGCCCGCGTTCGGTACCCGGAGTACCCTCCGCTGTTCGAGGCCGCCCGGTCCCTCGGGTTCCGGGTACGTGGCGACCGTGCGGCGGCCGACCTCGCCGTCGTGTCGCGCCCTCGGAACCCCGAGGGCGACCTCTGGCCCGAGGACGAGGTCGCCCGGTTCGCCTCCGGCAGCCGCCACCTGCTCGTCGACGAGACGTTCCGCGAGTTCGCCGGGGTCCCGACCCTCTCCGCCAAGGACCGGCCGCGGGTCTGGACGACCGGCTCGTTCACGAAGTTCTTCGGGGCGGACGA
>JASIDM010000182.1 GCA_030044695.1 Thermoplasmata archaeon | reverse complement strand
GGCGGCCGAGCGGGCGCTCGAGGACGTCGGCGCCTACGAGCTGGGCCCGAAGCCGCTCGGCGCGCTCTCCGGCGGCGAGCTGCAGCGGGTCTTCCTGGCCGAGGCGCTCGTCGGGGATCCGGAGATGCTCCTGCTGGACGAGCCGCTCTCGAACCTCGACCTGCGACGGAGCCGGGAGCTCGTCGAGACGATCCACGGCCTGGTCCTGCGGCGCGGCGTGACGACCCTGCTGGTCGCCCACGACATCAACCCGATGATCAAGTGCCTGGACAAGGTGATCTACATCGCCAACGGCAAGGTCGCCACCGGCCCCCCCAGCGAGGTGCTGACCTCGTCCCGGCTCAGCGAGCTGTACGAGGCCCGCGTCGAGGTGCTCCGCGACTCGCGGGGGAACCTCGTGATCGTCGGGGGCGAGGACGAGCGCGGCGAGGAGGGGCGATGAGCAACCTCTGGTCGGGCGAGCCGTTCAGCTGGAACTTCGTCACCGACCTGCGCCTCATGTGGGCGCTCTCGTTCATGCGGAACGCCTTCGAGGCCGGGACGGTGATCGCCATCGCCGCCGGGATCGTCGGCTACTTCGTCGTGCTGCGGCGATCGGCGTTCGCCTCCCACGCCCTCGGGCACACTGGCTTCTCCGGCGCCGCCGCGGCGGTCCTGGTCGGGGTGCAGCCGGTGTACGGCCTGTTGCTGTTCACGATGGCCGCGGGCAGCGGGATGGCCCTCCTCGGCACCCGGGCGTCGAACCGCGACGTCGAGATCGGGACCGTGCTCGCCTTCACGTTGGGGCTGGGGCTGCTCTTCATCGGCCTGTATCAGGGGTACGCGACGCAGGCGTACTCCATCCTCTTCGGCGAGATCCTCGGCATCAGCGCCTCCCAGGTCAGCTTCACGGTCTGGGCGGGGTTGGCGGTCCTCGTCGCGGTCGCCGTCGTCTATCGGCCGCTGCTGTTCGCGTCGCTCGACGAGGACGTCGCCGAGGCGAAGGGGCTGCCGATGCTGTTCCTCAGCCTCGCCTTCCTGCTGCTCCTCGCGGTGACGATCTCCCTCGCGGTGCAGGTGATCGGCGTCCTCTTGATCTTCGCCCTGATGGTCACCCCGGCGGCGGTGGCGGTCCGGCTGACCTCCCGGGTCGGGACCGCCGTGCTCGTCTCGGTCCTGCTCGCCGTCACCTCGGTGTGGGCGGGCCTCTTCCTGGCGTTCTACCTGAACGCGCCGGTGAGCTTCTTCATCACGGCGATCGCCTTCGGAGAGTACCTCTGCGTGCGCGGCGCCGGCGTCCTGCGGAGGTCGGCGTTCCTGCAGGCGCTGGACGCCGCCGAGCCGGAGGGCGTGCGGTCGCTGCGCGACGCCGCGTTGACGGGAGCGTTCGCCCAGGGTCTCCTCCTGGCCGGCACCGTCGTGCTGGTCCCGACGCTCCTCGCCCGGGGGACCGGGTCCTGGGCGTCCGGCGAGCTGTGGGACCACGCGCGGCTCGGGGTCGTCCTGCTCCTGGCCGGCGCCGGGGTCGGGGCCGCCTCCTACCCGCTCTACCTGCTCGGCTTCCGACGCCTGGCGACGGCGTCGCGCGAGTTCACCCGGCCGGCGTACCTCATGGTCACGGGAACGCTCGGCGTGTACCTGGCCCTCGGGGGGCTCGACCTGTACCTCGCGGGCGCCCGCCTCAACCTCACCGGCTACGCCCTCGCGCCGGTGATGATCCTGTTCGGCGTCCCGCTCCTCGCGGTGGGGGTCGTCCTCGCCGTGATCGGGCTCTACGGCCAGGCGGTCGGCAGCTGGGGGGCGGGCTCGCGCTACGACCAGGTCGTCCTCCGCTCCGGCGCCGTCCTCATGCCCGTGCCGGTCGTGGGCAACGCCGTGGCGTTCCTGGGGTATCGACGGGCACTGGCCCGAGGTGCGGCGCTCCGCCCGTCCGCGTCGACCGTCCTACCGGAGTGACCGGCGCACGGCGCTCGGGTGGGAGCCCGCGAGCAGGCGACCCCGACACCGCGGCGCTCGTCGGCACCCCGCTTCGCGTCCGCCACGACGTTTTTAGTCCGGAGCCATCCCAGGGGACTCGCCTCCGAGGGCGATGGCGGGAACGAACTGTCCGCAGTGCGGCGGTCTCGTCCCCCCCGGCGCCGCCTTTTGCGGCTCCTGCGGGACCCCGATCGGGCCACCGGTCCCGCCCCCCACGACGACGCCGGCCGGCCGCCGACCCCGTCGCCTCTCGAGCCTCCAGATCGCGATCATCCTGGTCGTGGTGGTCGTCGTCGTGGTCAGCGCGGTCGGGGTCGTCGTCGCCGCGGAGGTCTTCGGCACGGTCCATCACCACTGGTCGACGCGGCTCGCCCTCGAACCGGGGGTGCCCTCCGCCACGGTGGCGAGCTTCCCCCTCACCGTGACCCTCCAGGGCGGCTGGTCGGCGGTCGGCAGCGGCTGGGTCAACCTCTCGATCATCACGTTCGGCGGAACGGTCTACGACGGGAACGGGACCCTCGGCGCGTTCGGCTTCGGAGGTAGCCTCTTCCCCTACGAGTTCTCCGCGGAGAGCGACGCGTACGAGAACGTCACGGTCTGGGCCAACTACACGACGCACGGCTCGGGGCTGTAGCCGGGCTCGATCGAGCGAGGCTGCGGACCCCGGCGGTCCGTCGCCCCTCCGCGTCCGGTGGGGGACCGGCTCATACGCTCGGCAAGGCTGGGCAGGGCATGGTCGGACAAATGCCGGGCGCCGGAACGCTGGCTTCGGGGATGTCGAGCGATGACCTGCTGCGTCGGATCGATCAGAACACGACGATGATGTTCCACTGGGTCCGCGCCGGCATGATCGTGGTGATCGTCCTCCTGATCCTCATCGCCCTCGGCTTCTGACCCTGCCGAGGGGTCGCGGACCGCGGCGTCCCGGCGCCGGGGCCGGTCTCGCCTGCCCCGGAGCCGTTCGGGCGGTCTAGGGTAACGGCGAGGCGGCCGGACCTAGGCGCAAGGCTCGGTCCCGTTCCCGGGGGCAAGACCTGATGCGAACGCCGGGGTTCCACGGCCGGAGGCGAACGGCTCTGACGCGAGCCAGCGCGGTCGCCCCGGCCCTTCTGGCCGGGCTGCTGATCGCGGTGAGCGGCGTCGGCCTGATGCTCTCCGCCCCCGCTCCGGGAGCGGTCGGAGGCCGTGCGGCCGACCTCGCTCTCGCCGCGGGCTCGGAGGGGGTCGTGGAGGGTGCGATCGAGGGACACTCCATGGTCCCACGATCCGCTGGGGCCCCCACCGTGCCCGCGCTCGCCTACGGGTTCCGGGTCCTAGGGGCCTACGCTACCACGGCAGGCTCGATCTCCGGTATGTCCTTCGCCGAAGGCAACTCCTCGACCTGCTCCACCCCCAACGCGAACGGGTCTCGCGCCGACCCCCTGGCGCTCTCGGCCAGCGGCTCGATCGTCTGCCTGAACGCGGCGAAGGACGGGGTGATCAGCTCGGTCTGGTCGACGGACCTGACCAACGCCACGACGTACACCGCCGGCTCCACCACCGTCCGGGGGTGTCCGCCCGTGCCGCCCGCCACGAACGCGACGACGTGCCCGTACTTCGGCTCGAACGCGTTCACGGGGTACCTCTCGGACTGGACGAGTGGGCTCCCGAGGAACACGAGCACGATCTGGTCGCCGGGGGAGACCGGCCTCGAGCCGGACGACTTGGTGTTCGATCTCGCCCTGAGCGCCAACGCCTCCGCGCCCAGGAACACCGAGTACGCCGTCACGGTGGACCTTCCGGGGGCGACCCCGGTGCCCGAGACGATCTACGTGCGGACCCCCGTGAGCGCCGGCGGGACCGCCAGCACCCTCAGCGTCCTCTTCGACGAGAGCCTGGCCTGGCTGACCCTGGCCGAGAACAGCTCGACCGCGACCACCTACGCCGCGATCTCGGGCTTCTCGGTCGAGGTCGGCTACGCGAGCCCCTGCTCGAGCTGCTTCGTGTCGTTCCTCGCGACCGACCTCCCCAGCGGTGCCGAGTGGAGCGTAGCCCTCGCGGGCCCTTCCGGGAACTCGAGCCTGGCGACCTTCGGGACCGACCTGAGCTTCGACGTGGCGAACGCGACGTACCGCTACGCCGTGGGCCCCCTGGACGGCTGCACGGTGAACGCGAGCCCCGGCGACCTCGTCGTGCAGGGAGCGGACCTTCAGGTCGCGCTGAACTTCTCCCAGTACACCTGCGTCGCCCAGTTCACCGAGATCGGGCTGGCCCCGGGCACGAACTGGTCGGTCGTCGTCGACGGCGCGGGCCGGTTCTCCTCCGGCTCCTCCATCCTCTTCAACGAACCCGACGGGACGTACGCCTACACCGTGCGTGGGGTGGCGGGTTACCGGGTCGCCCGGCGAGCGGCTCCGTGGCGATCCGTGCGGCCGGAAACGTGACGCCGGTGACGTTCGTCCGCTCCGCGCCGGCGTCGGGCTGGTTCGGGCTGCCCGCCGGGGAAGGGTACGCCGTGGCCGGTGCGCTCGCTGGAGCGGCCGTGCTCGCGGCGGCCGTGGCGATCTCGCGGACCCGGCGGACCCGTCGCGTTCCCCCGTGAGCGACCGCGCGTCGGCCCGAGACCACGGGGGTCCGTAGCGCGAGCGGACCGGTCGCTCCGGCGGAGGCAGCGGTCCGACGCCGGCGCGCTACGACAGCTCCGCCCGACTCCCGAGGCGAGGATCGTACCCCACGCGCCGCAACGGAGCTAGCGCGAGGAACGCCAGCCCCGCTGCCAGCGAGCCGAGGGCGGCGACCAGGAAGGTCGAGGGGAGTCCGGTGGCCACGATCAGGGCGCCGCCGAGGATCTGGGAGGCGGGGATCGCCGCGTAGCTGAGCGCGTTGTCGGTGGCGAGATAGCGCCCCTGTACCTCGTGCGGGATCCCGGCTTGGACGGTGCTGAGCCAGGCGACGTTGACCAGGCCTTGCCAGATCCCGGCGACCAGCAGGAGCGGTAGGGCGACGCCGACGAACGGCACGAGCACGAGACCGAGGACGACCGCTCCCTCGACGAGCCCCGTCAGGGCCGCGAGTCGACCGGTGTAGCGGGTGAGGCCGAGACGACCCACGAGCATACCGCCGATCCCCCACTCCGCGGCCATCGCCGCCTCGATCCCGCCGTAGACCAGGGCATCTCCGTGGAGGACGCGCGAGGTGTAAACCACCAGGAACGTGAGGACGATCGAGAACAGGAAGTTCGACACGAGGAACGCCAGGGTCATCTGGAACAGCCCCGTCGCCCGTCGGAGGTAGGCGAGACCCGCCCGGACCTCCGCGAGGAGTCGTGGCCTGGCCGCCGACGACCGCTCGGCCGTCGCGGCCGTGG
>JASIDM010000019.1 GCA_030044695.1 Thermoplasmata archaeon | reverse complement strand
AGAAGTACGTCGCCCACGCCCGCAAGGTCCAGCCCCGGCTCACCGACGAGGCGCTCGGGGTCCTCGAGGACTACTACGTGCGGGTCCGGCGCCAGGGCGAGGAGCCCGACGCCCCCGTGCCGATCACGGCCCGGCAGCTGGAGGCGCTCGTCCGGCTCAGCGAGGCGGCGGCGCGCGCGCGCCTCTCCGACGTCGTGCGCCCCGAGGACGCCCAGCGGGCGGTCCGGATCATGGACAACTACCTGCGGCGCGTGGCGATGACCCCCGAGGGCAAGATCGACATCGACGTCACGCAGACCGGCGTGAGCCACAGCCAGCGCGAGCAGTTCGAGACGGCCCGGTCGACGATGCGCGAGCTCCAGAGCGGCCCCGGCGGCCAGTTCGGCCTCGCCGAGTTCATCGAGGCGATGGGCCGGCACGGGATCGCCGAGGGGCGGGCCGAGGCGCTCCTGCAGACCCTGCGCAACCAGGGCGAGGTCATCGAGGTCCGGACCGACCGCTACCAGCTCACCCGGTTCTGATCGTCGCGCCCGGGGGGCTATATTCCACCGGCGGCCTCCGGTCGCCGAGGCGATGGCCGGAGGCGTCGTGATGCGGATCCACCGGGTCCGGGCGGAGGTCGTCGTCGCGGCGTGCGACGCCGAGCTCCTCGGCCGGGAGCTGCCCGTCGGCGAGCAGGGGCGGACGGTGAAGGTCTCCTCGCACTTCTACGGCGAGCGCGAGGTCTCCGTCGAGGAGCTCCTGTGGGCCCTGGAGCGGGCGACGGTCGCGAACCTCCTCGGCGAGCGGGTGCTGCGGATCGCCCGCGAGCACGGCCACGTCGTCGACGGGGCGACGAGCCAGCTCGGCGGCGTTCCCCACGCCGAGATCGTCGCCATGCCCGGCTAGGGCGGACCGATGGCGCGCGGCGAGTTCTGCGTCGTCTGTGGGCGCACGGGCCTTCCGCTCACCGACGGCGTCTGCCCGTCCTGCGCCGCGGATCGCACCGCGCTCGTCACGGCCCCGGCGCAGATCGAGGTCGTCCTCTGCCCGACCTGCGGCGCGCGATGGTCGCGGGGCCGGTGGACCGGGTCCGGCAGTTCCCCCGTGCTCTCCTCGGAGGACCTCGTGCCGTTCCTGACCGTCCACCCGGAGGTCGCCCTGCGGAGCTTTCGCTGGGAGGAGCGCTCCCGGAGCCCCTCGCTGCGGGAGCTCGCGGGCGAGGCCCTCGTCCGCTTCCGGGGCCAGGAACGCTCCGTTCCGATCGCGCTCCGGGTCCGGGTCGTGGCGCGCACCTGCACGGACTGCGGCCGGCGCAGCGGGCGCTACTACACCGCCCTGTTGCAGCTGCGCGGACCGGCCGGGCCGAGGGTCGCCCGACCGAAGGAGCTCCGGGCCTCGCTCGAGAGGGTCTGGCAGGAGCTCGCCGCCGAGGCGCGATCGGACTGGCGGAACGCCGTCGGGTGGCGGGAGGAGCTCCCCGAGGGCTGGGACGTGTACTTCTCCGACACCCTCGCGGCCCGCTCGGTCGCCCGGCTCGCCAAGCAGCGGTTCGGGGTCCCCGTCGTGGAGTCGGCGAGCCTCTTCGGCCGCCGCCAGGGCCAGGACGTCTACCGGGTGACGTTCTGCCTGCGGTTCCCGCAGGAGATCGTGGAGGGGACCCCGGCGGCGGCGTCGCCGCCGCCGTGGAACGATAGCCTTAAGAAACGACCCCGCCGTCGCATCGCCGAGCGGATGAGGTCCACCGCATGATGAAGAAACCGGGCATCCTCCGGCGACACCACGGCAACGAGACGTTGGAAGAGGGGTCGTTCGTCGACCTCGGATCGATGCGCTTCGACGACGAGGCGTCGGCGCTCGCCGGCGCGCGGGGCGCGGTTCGGCTCGCCGAGCTGATGCGGTACGAGGACCTCCACACCGTCTCCAAGTACGCCTACCAGGGAGACATCGTCCTGGTCGACTACACGTCGATCTCCAACGACCAGATCGCCATGAAGCGCCTCTCCGTCGACCTCAAGAACGTGGCGAGGGATACCGGCGGCGATGTCGCAGGCATCGCGAAGAACCTCCTCGCCATCACGCCCGCCGGAATCCGGATCGACCGACAGAAGATCCGCGGCACCTTCGACCGCACCTGAGCCGGTCCGGGTCGCCCTCGACCCGCACGGGGCGTTCGCGGCGCCCCCGGACGTCGTCGTCCTCGGGGTCCCCGAGCGGGGCCCGGGAGAGGAGCCCCTACCGAGGCTCCTCGCCGCCGCCGAGGCGGCGACGGGAGGGGTCCTCACCCCGGCCTGGGCCCGCCGGGAGGTCCGCGGCCGCCGCAAGGAGCTCGTCATCCTCCACCGGCCCGCCGACGGGGGCCGGGTCGCCCTCGTGGGGCTGGGTCCCCGGGCGGGCTTCTCGGCGGAGTCCGTCCGCCGGGCGGCGGCGGAGGTCGTCAAGGGGCTCCGCGGCAAGGGCGCCCGCACCGTAGGGTTCGTCCTCGCCTCGTTCCTCGGTCGCGGCGTCGACCGCGCCACCGCGGCCCGAGCGATCGTGGACGGCACCGTGCTCGGCGGCTACGAGTTCGTCCGCTACAAGTCGAACCCGGAGCCCGGGGTGACGTCGGTCACCATCTTCACGGACGGAGCGACGGGCAAGGCCCTCCGCTCGGCCGTCGAGGAGCAGTCGACGGTCGTCGCCACGGTGCTGTGGACGCGGGAGATCGCCAACCTCCCGGCGGACACGGCGACGCCCGAGCGCCTCGCCGAGGAGGCGAAGGGGCTCGCGAGCGAGCTCGGCCTCAAGGTGACGGTCTTCGACGAGCGTCAGCTCGCCACCCTGGGCTGCGGAGGGCTGCTCGCCGTCGGCGGCGGCTCGGCGCATCCGCCCCGGATGATCGTCCTCGAGTACCCGGGCCGGCCCGGGCGCCGGGGGAGCGGAACGACCGTCGCGCTGGTCGGCAAGGGGATCACGTTCGACTCCGGGGGGATCTCGATCAAGCCGGCCCCGGCGATGAGCCACATGAAGTTCGACAAATCCGGCGCCGTCGCGGTCCTGGGGGCCCTCCGGGCCGCCGCCCTCCTGCGGGTCGGGCCCCGGGTCGTCGGGGTCCTCTGTTGCGCGGAGAACCTCCCGAGCGGCACCGCCTACCGCCCCGGCGACGTCGTGCGCACGTTCAACGGCAAGACGATCGAGGTCCTCAACACCGACGCGGAGGGCCGCGTGGTCCTCTCCGACGGCCTCGGCTACGCCGTGAAGACCTACGCCCCGGACGTCCTGGTCGACCTCGCGACCCTGACGGGGGCCGAGGTCGTCGCGCTGGGCGACGACACCGCCGGTCTCGTCACGAAGGACGCCGGCCTCGCGCGGGACCTGCTCGCCGCCTCGGCCGCCACGGGCGAGCCGATCTGGCGGATGCCGCTCACGGACTACCACCGCGAGCTGGTGAAGAGCGACATCGCCGACGTCCGCAACTCCATCGAGATCCCGCTGGCGGGGATGCTCACCGCCTCGGCGTTCCTCGAGACGTTCGTCGACGGGGCCCGGTGGGCCCACCTCGACATCGCCGGACCGGCGTACACCTCGGTCTCGACGCGCAAGTACCAGCCGGCGTACCAGAACATCGGGGCCACGGCGTTCGGGGTCCGCCTGCTCGCCCGGTACCTGCTCGACGGCGGCCGTCGGGGCGGCTAGCGCCGGCCGAGCGGGCGACCCTCAGGCCGCCACGACCTGGACGCTCTCGCCGCCGTGGCGGCTCGCCCGCGGGCGGACCTCGCAGAACAGCGGGGTGTGGTAGCCGCCGCCGGTGATCAGCGAGACCCCGACCGGGAGCGACTGGATCATCTGGGTCATCCCGTCCGTGAGGCCCTCGATCGACTGGGCGATCGCCTTGAGGTCGAGCGGGTTCGTCACCTGCAGGATCAGCTGGGTGTTGCACTGGGAGAGGACGCTCTTGTCGATCCGGGCCGCCCGCTGGGTGACGGCGCACAGCCCGAGGCCGAACTTGCGGCCCTCGCTGGCGATGTTCTT
>JASIDM010000181.1 GCA_030044695.1 Thermoplasmata archaeon | reverse complement strand
TCGGCGGAAACATGGCGTTCATCGACGACCTGACCCTGATCCTCGACCTGCTGATCCTGATGGTCGCGACGGTGTTCTACACGGGCTTCTTCGTGTGGTACCACTCCCGCCGCAACGACCCGGCGCGGGCCGCGACGTCCCTGCGGGAAGGGGCGTTCCTGATGACGTTCATCGGGGGGATCGTCGGTCTGATCGCGCTCTGGGGAGAGTTCACCTGGCCGATCCCCGTCGCGTACGGGCCGTACGACCTCTTCTTCTTCGACCCGCTCCTGCTCCTGTCGCTGCTGACCGTCGCCTTCGGCCTGGCCGTGATCCTGCGGCTGCCGACACACTTCGTCGGGATGATGGGCGTCGTGATCGGCTGCGGCGTGATCTACTACGGGGCCCGTGCGGACTACTACCTGCGGTCCGTGACGACCGACCCCCTCGAGACCCTGCTCCTCTACCTCGCCTTCGGGGGCGTCGCCATCCTGGCCTATCCGGCCACGCTCTATGTCGACTGGTTCGTGACGGGACGTCAGAACCCCTCGCTCCAACCGATCGCTTCCGCGTCGTCGCCAACGTCCCCCCGGCTATGGGTCGCCCTGCTCGGGGTGTTCATGATCCTCGTCATCCTGGCGGGGATCGCCGCGGCCGCCTACGGGATGAGCGCCGCCTGGGGCCACCTCGAGAGCCCCCCGTAGGTCGGAGGGCGCCGAGGCGCCCCCTCGCGGGCGAAGCGGCGCTCCCACCGAAGCGTCGACCCACGGCCGGCTTGGGGTTCAGGCGGGGCCGAGCGGCCTTGGGCTGGGCCGCCTCGCCCTCGCGCCCTCCAGCTGCCCAATGACGATCCCCCGCCGCCGGCGAGAGGTGACGTCGGGCAAGCCCCCAGCTTGGAGAGCGCGTCCAGCGTGGGCCCGCGCTGGGGGCGAAGAGGGCTCCGCCAAGGACCCGGTGCTGAGGGAAGTCCCTAGGGTCCCTTGGAACAATCTGACCGGGTTGGCCGGCGGGTCCGCCTCAGCACACCGCAGGGCCGATGCGACTTCGGGGGCCGAGCAGGGCCGGCTGGTAGGTCGAACTGCCAGCCTGACGGGGCCGCTCACCGACCGTGGGCCGACAGCGCGGCCGCGGTCGTAGGGGAGCTCGGCGATCCCGCGGCGATCAGGGAGCGTTCTTCCCCAGGCGACCGATGACGAGGCCGATCGTCGCAAGGGTCAGCGCGCCGAGCATGATGATCCAGCCGTCCGCCATGTAGAACGTGTAGCCGACCGCTCCGATCTTCCCCGGTCCCCAAGGCAGCGAGCAGGGCGAGGTCCCGCTCCACGCGGAGCAGGCGAAGCCGCTCGAGTCGTGGAGCGCCCACGGCTGCAGCGCCGGGGCCACGACCCAGGCCGCGGCCATGACCACCGCGCCCGCGATGGCCGTGCCGACGTTACGCCGCGACGTCGCAGGGCGACGGCGCGCCGCCTCGACCAGGGTGAGGAGCCCGCCCGCGAGCAGGGCGGCGCCCCCGACGATGCCCAGGACGAGCACGGCGAGGTAGAGCCCGCCCACGGGCCCCAGCAGGCTCGAGGCGTAGGTCGACCAGGTCCCGTTCGTCTTGAACGACGTGCCGGGGAAGAACTGCGTCGCCACCCCCCCGCCGGCCATGTAGAACCATACGGTGAAGACGGAGTAGATCGCGAGGATCCCGCCGACGAACTCCAACGCGGCGGAGGCGAACCGCGCCAGGGTCACCTCCTCGTCGCTGAGGCGGGGGGGATCGGGTCGTCGGGTCGCCGGGGGAACTTCCGGGCTCGAAACTGCAGCGCTTCCGGCCATGGGATCGACCTCGGTGGAGGACCCTCGATGGGGTATTTGGACGTTCCGTCAGCGAGAATTTTTCGAGGACGGTGCGGCGACCGATCGACGCGCCGGCCGAGCCTGGCCGGTCGGTTCCTTCCCGACCCAGCGTTCGATCGTCGGCGATCCTCCCCGGCGCCCGGCGGGGGGCCGCGTTCGCGCGCCTACGCCCCCGGAGAGAGGTAGATCTCGTTCCCGTCGGGATCGACCACCGACGCTCCCCACCCCCAGTCGAACTTCGTGGGCGGCGTCGAGAACTTGACCCCCCGGGCCTCGAGCGCGGAGCAGGACTTCACGAAGTCGCCCGAGAGATGCAGACAGATCCCCGTGTTGCCCGGCTCGAGGGCCCCCTTGGGGTCGTACTCGGTGACCTGGCACAGGTGAAGGAGCCCGGGACGGTCCTTCGTCCCCACGGCTTGCCAGTGATCGTCGTCGGCGACGTGGTCGAGGCCGAGCGCCTCCGTGTACCATCGAACGGCCTTCTTGCGGTCGGAGACCACGATCGCGACGCTGCTGAACACCGGGTGGGACTTCGCGGCGGGCTTCGCTGCAGGGCTCATGTTGCCTCGCTCGGAGCAGCCTCCGCCGAGGTATGGCCCTTCCGCGGAGGCGGTGAAACACCCTGCGCGAGGCGTTCCGAGAGCGTTCGCGGCCACCGAGGCCTTAAGCGAACGCCGAGCTACTGACCCGCCGGTCCAACGCCGGGGCGGGACCTCGCGCCCGCCCCGGGGCCTGAGGGGAGAACGCTCGGATGCCGGCTCGCAAACCCTCGAGCTCGAAGGTTCCCGTGGCGCGCCACGGAGCTTCCGAGTGGTCCGACGCGAGCCTGGGCGTCGACCTCGGCGGCACCAAGATCGCCCTCGGGGTCGTCGATCCGACCGGCCGCCTGCTCGATCAGCTCCGCCTGCCGACCCAGGCCTCGCGACCGGCCAGCGCGGTGATCGCCGACGTGGTCGCCACGATCCGGTCCCGTTGGTCCAACGCGCTCCCCGCCGACCGGCCGCTCGGGATCGGCGTCGCCGGGCAGATCGCCTCGGACGGGACCGTGCTGTTCGGCCCGAACCTGAACTGGCATCAGGTGCCGCTGCGGGCGGAGCTCGAGCGGTCGCTGGACCGGCCGGTCTCGGTCCTCAACGACGTGCGCGCGGCGACCTACGGCGAGTGGAAGCACGGGGCCGGGCAGCATTCGGAGGACCTGGTCTGCCTGTTCGTCGGTACGGGCGTCGGGGGCGGCATCGTCGCCGACGGGCGACTGCGCCACGGCGCGACCGGGACCGCGGGCGAGCTCGGTCACCTCTCGGTCGCCCGCGACGGCCGCCAGTGCCGATGCCCGAACCGCGGATGCCTGGAGGCCTACGCCGGGGGCTGGGCGATCGCCGACCGGGCCCGCGAGGCCGTCAGCGCCGATCCCACCCGGGGGCGTCGCTTGAGGGAGCTGGCCGGATCCCTGGAGGCGATCACGTCGGAGACCGTCGAGGTCGCCTTTCGTGCCGGGGACCCGCTCGCGCGCGACCTGGTCCGGGAGACGACGGCGTACCTGGCCGACGGGCTCGTCTCGATCGCCAATGCCCTCAACCCCTCGACGATCGTCCTCGGGGGCGGGGTGGTCTCGGGCTATCCGTCGCTGATCGGCACGCTGCAGGCGGAGGTCCGGCGACGCGCGTTGCCGGCGGCCGTCGAGGGGTTGCGGGTCGTCCCCGCGGCGCTCGGCGGGGAGAGCGGGTTGATCGGCGCCGCGTCGTTCGCTCGGGCGGCCCAGGGGAGTTGACCCGCGATGGCCTCCGAGGATGACCTGCAGATCAACACGATCCGGTTCCTCGCCGTCGACATGGTGGAGGAGGCAAAGTCCGGCCACCCGGGCCTCCCGCTGGGGGCCGCGCCGATGGCCTACGTCCTCTGGGACCGGTTCCTTCGGCACAATCCCGCGAACCCGGCCTGGCCGGACCGGGACCGGTTCGTGCTCTCCGCCGGGCACGGCTCGGCGCTGCTGTATGCCCTGCTCCACCTGACGGGCTACGACCTGACGATCGAGGACCTGAAGCGGTTCCGCCGCTACGGCAGCCGGACCCCCGGTCACCCCGAGCACGGGGTCACCCCGGGCGTCGAGGCGACGACCGGGCCGCTCGGCCAGGGGCTCGCCAACGCGGTGGGCATGGCGGTGGCCCAACGGTACCTCGCCGCGCGCTACAACCGGCCCGAGCTCAAGATCGTGGACCACACGACGTTCGCCCTCTGCTCCGACGGGGACCTCATGGAGGGGATCGGCTCGGAGGCCGCGTCCCTCGCGGGGACCCTCAAGGTGAGCCCGCTCATCGTGCTGTACGACGACAACCGGATCTCCCTCGAGGGGCCGACCCGCCTCGCCTTCACCGAGGACGTCGAGCGGCGCTTCGCCGCGTACGGTTGGCAGGTCGGCGCCGTCGAGGACGGGAACTCCGTGGACGCCCTCGACGCGGCGATCCGTCGCGCCGTGTCGCATCCGGGGGCACCCTGGCTCCTCAGGGTCCGCACCCACATCGGCTACGGGAGCCCGAAGCAGGACACCAAGGAGGCCCACGGCGAGCCGCTAGGGCCGGAGGCGACGAAGGAGACCAAGCGCAAGCTCGGCTGGCCGATCGAGCCGGCGTTCATCGTGCCGGAGGAGGCGAGAATACACTTCCGACGCGCCTTGGGCCGGGGCCGCGCCCGCGAGGAGGAGTGGCGCGCTCGGTTCGAGGAGTACCGGCGAGCCTACCCGGAGCTGGCCCGAGCGTTCGAACGGCAGCTCGCGGGCGAGGTCCCCGCGACCTGGTCCCCGGAGCTGCCGGTCTTCCCGACGAGCACGCCCACCGCCACCCGGGACGCCTCGGCGGCGGTCGAGGAGGTCGTGGCCGCGCAGTGGCCGACGCTCCTGGGCGGCTCCGCCGACCTCGCGCCGTCGACCAAGACGCTCGTCGCCGGCCAGGGGGACTTCGCCTTCGAGGGCGAGTGCGGCCGCAACCTCCACTTCGGCGTCCGCGAGCATGCCATGGCCGCGATGCTCAACGGCATGGCCCTGCACGGCGGGGTCCGCCCGTACGGCTCGACGTTCCTGGTGTTCTCCGACTACGCCCGGCCGGCGATACGGCTCGCCGCCCTGACCGGCCTACCGACGATCCTGGTGTTCACGCACGACTCGATCGCCCTCGGCGAGGACGGGCCGACGCACCAGCCGATCGAGCAGCTCGCGGCGCTCCGGGCGATCCCCGGTCTCGCGACGTTCCGGCCGGCCGACGCCAACGAGACGACCGAGGCCTGGCGCGCGCTGCTCGGCCGCTCGGGGCCGTCGGCGCTGGTGTTGACCCGCCAGAAGCTGCCGGTCCTGGACCCGACGGTCTATCCGATCCGGGACGGGGTCCGGCGCGGAGCCTACGTGCTGGCGGACGCAGCGGGCGGGCCGCCGGCGGTCATCCTGATCGCCACGGGCTCGGAGGTCCACCTCGCCCTCGCGGCGCGCCAGCGGCTCGCGGCGAGGAACGTGCGCGCCCGCGTCGTCTCGATGCCGTGCCGCGAGCTGTTCGAGCAGCAGGATGCACCCTACCGCGCCGCGGTGCTCTCCCCCGGAGTTCCCCGGCTCGTCATCGAGGCCGCGGTCACGTTCGGCTGGGACCGTTACGCCGGCCCGAACGGGTCCGTGATCGGGCTGGACCGCTTCGGGGCGTCCGGCCCGGGCCCGGTGGTCTACGAGCAGCTCGGCTTCACCGTGGACCGGGTGGTCGACGAGGCGGCTCGCCTCGCCGACGGAAGGAGCGGTTAGGCCATAGATGCCGCGGCGTCCCCGACGGTCCCCCTCGCGGTCGCCCGACGGCGGCGACGACCCGATCCCGGGGAGCTGGTCGCTCGGACCCGCCGAGGAGGCGGTCGCGCGGCGGCTCCACGCCTGGTCCGCGGCCGACGTCGTGGGCCGGATCTGGCGCAAGGAGCCGAGCTTCTGGCCCCAGGCCCCGGCGGCCGAGGTGCCGGACCGGCTCGGATGGCTGCGCGCCCCGGAGCAGAGCGCCGCCCGGCTGGCGGAGCTCCGGGGGTTCGGCGAGGAGCTTCGGCGCGAGGGGGTCGAGCATGTCGTGGTGCTCGGCATGGGGGGCTCGAGCCTCGCCCCCGAGGTGATCGCGCGGGTCCTGCCGCGCCCTCGCGGAGCCCCGGTGCTCACCGTCCTCGACAGCACGCATCCGGACGCGGTGCGGGCGGTCGCCGAGCGCGCTCCGGTCGAGCGGACGGTGTTCCTCGTCTCGAGCAAGTCCGGCACGACCCTGGAACCGAACGCGTTCTTCCGCTTCTTCTGGGAGCGCGCCGGCGCGGGAGCCGGCCGGCGCTTCGTGGCGATCACCGACCCCGGGACCCCGCTCGAGAAGCTCGCCCAGCAGCGGGGCTTCCGGGCCTGCTTCACCGCCCCGCCGGACGTCGGGGGGCGCTACAGCGCCCTCACCGTCTTCGGTCTGGTCCCGTCGGCGGTGCTCGGCGTCGACCTCGACGGGCTCCTCGGGGCCGCCCGGGGGATGGTCGCCCGATGCACGGAGGCGAGCGACCTCGCGCGCAACCCGGGGCTGCGGCTCGGCGCGGCCCTCGGCGAGCTGGCGAAGGGCGGTCGCGACAAGCTCCTGTTCCTGACCAGCCCGTCGCTCCGAGCGTTTCCGTCGTGGACCGAGCAGCTGGTCGCCGAGAGCCTCGGCAAGCAGGGACGAGGGATCGTCCCCGTGGCGCAGCCCCCTCCGACCGGTGAGCTCCCGACGGGGCCGGACGTGGTGCTGGTGCACCTCGCCCTCGACAAGGACCGACCGGGCGAGCTCGAGCAGAGCGTCGACGCCGCCGAGGCGGCCGGCGTGCCGGTCCTTCGGTTCGCGCTCTCCTCCCCGCTCGATCTCGGCCGGGAGTTCTTCCGGTGGGAGTTCGCGATCGCCGCCTGCGGCGCGGTCTTGGAGATCGACCCGTTCGACCAACCGGACGTCGAGCACGCCAAGGAGCTCGCCCGCGCGGCGATGCAGCGGCCGACGCTCGCGGCCGGGCGCTCGGCGACGTACGGCCTCCCGCCGACGGCCGCCGGGGCCCCCGCGGTCGACGGCTGGCTCGGCAGCGTCCATGCCCGCGACTACGTCGCCGTCCAGGCGTTCCTGGCCCCGGGCGCCGCCACGGACGCGGGGCTCGCCCGGATCGCCTCCGCGCTGCGGCGACGCCTGGGGGTGGTCGTCACGACCGGCTACGGCCCGCGTTTCCTTCACTCGACGGGGCAGCTCCACAAGGGGGGACCGCCGACCGGAGCGTTCCTGCAGATCGTCGACGAACCCCCGTCCGACCTCGCCGTGCCCGAGCTCGGGCTCGGCTTCCGGGCGATCATCCGCGCTCAGGCCGTCGGGGACCGGGGCGCGCTGGAGGAGAAGCGGCGCCGGGTGCTCGTGATCAACGTCGGAGCCCGGAGCGCCGACGGGCTCGCCGCGCTAGCGTCCCTCCTGGACGGGACGTCCCCGACCGCCGCCGGCGTTGGGTGACCTCATAACGGACGGACCTCTAGGTCGACCGCCTGCCATC
The DNA here is from genome assembly GCA_030044695.1 of Thermoplasmata archaeon. GTDB lineage: Archaea > Thermoplasmatota > Thermoplasmata > Lutacidiplasmatales > UBA184 > Lutacidiplasma. The sequence goes on along the minus strand of JASIDM010000181.1, from coordinate 356 downwards.
GAACGGCCTCCGCGAGCCCCGCGACGGGCCCTGCCGGTCGCTCCGGCCCAGCCGGGGGCGGCGTCGGGGACCGCGGGGCCACCGTGGCTCACGCGGGGCAGGCGGGAAGCACGACGATGGAACTCGGGATCGTGGGCCTGGGGCGGATGGGCGGCGGGATGGCGGCCCGCTTGGCGAAGGGGGGGCATCGGGTCGTCGGGTTCGCGCGCACCCCGGCGGCCGTCGCCGCCGCGGTGGCCGATGGTGCCGTCGGGGCGAGCTCGCTCGCCGACCTCGTGGCGAAGCTCCGCCCGCCCCGCGCGGTCTGGCTCATGGTGCCCGCCGGAGATCCGACCGAGCAGTACGTCCAGGAACTG
>JASIDM010000180.1 GCA_030044695.1 Thermoplasmata archaeon | reverse complement strand
TCGGAGGGGCCGCCCAGCATGCCACCGCGACCGCGGTGCTCCACCACGGGGGGATCTCGTGGCAGGTCGATCGACCCGCGGTCGACCGCCTCTTCGGCCTGGCGGCCGGCGGCCCGTCGTCCCGGCTCGCCGGGATCGGGTCGCGCAGCTCCGGGCGGACGCCGAGCGACGTGGGCGCCGCGATCGCGATGGAGCTGGCCGCCCCGCTCCCGCGCTAACGGGCGATCGGCGCCGTTACGCCCCGGCGCGGTCTGGCCACAGCGCGTCGCTCGCCGCCTCGGCGTCGGCGCGTACGCGCTGCCAATCCGCGCGGACGAGCTGGCGGCCGACGACCACCGGTCGGCCGTCGACGTAGACGGAGTCGATCGCTTCCTCGGACAAGGCGTAGGCCAGGTGGGAGACGATCGCCTCCGGCCGGGCCGGCAGGGCGGTCGGGTGGTCGAGCCGGACGAGGGAGAAGTCCGCGCGCTTGCCGACCTCGATCGAGCCGAGGTCCCCCTCCCGGCCCAGGAGACGGGCCCCCTCGATCGTGGCGAGGTCCAGCAGCTCCTGGGCCCGGAGCGCCGTCGCGTCCCAGCGCTGGTGCTTGTGCAGCAGGCCGGCGAGGTGCATCTCGCGGAGCATCGACAGCGAGTTGTTGCTCGCCACGGAGTCGGTCCCGAGCCCCACCGTCGCGCCCGCGGCGCGCAGCTCGACGACGGGCGCCACGCCGCCCGAGGCGAGCTTGAGGTTCGAGCTGGCGCAGTGGGCGACCCCGACCTTCCGCCGAGCGAGCACGGCGATCTCCTCCCCGGTCAGCCAGACCGCGTGGGCGGCGACCTGGCGCGGTCCGAGGAAGCCGATCTCCTCGAGCCACTCCGCGGGACGTCGGCCGGTCCGATCCTGGTGCTCGTGGACCTCCCGGCGGGTCTCCGACAGATGGTAGTGGACGAGCGTGCCGTGACGATCGGCGATCTCCCGGGTCCGCAGCCAGGTCTCCCGGCCGCAGACGTACACCCCCTGCGGCGCCGGCAGCGGCGTGACCGTCGGGTGGCCCTTCCACCGTCCGACGAACGCTTCCGCGTTCGCCACCGGGTCGCCGCGCTGGGTCGTCTTGTCGGCGTCCAGGACCGCCCAGCCAAGGAACCCCCGCGCCCCGACGGCCTCCGTCGCGCGCGCGACGGCGTCCTCGAAGTAGTAGAGGTCCAGGAACGACGTCGTGCCGCCGAGGAGCATCTCCGCGACCCCGGCCCGGGCGCCGGCCTCGACGTCGGCCTCCGTCCGGCGCGCGTCGACGCGGAAGAGCGCCTCGAGGAAGCCGGCGAGCTCGACGTCGTCGGCGAGCCCGCGCAGCGGGGCCATGGCGACGTGGGCGTGGGCGTTCACGAACCCGGGCACAACGGCGAACGGTCGTCCGTCCCGCAGCTCGGCGCCCTCGCGGGGGGCGTTCGGCCCGACGTGGACGAACCGACCTCCCTCGACGCGGACGTCCCCGCGGACGACCCGGCGGGCCGGGTCCTGCGTGACGAGGAGCGCGTCGGTGACGACGAGCGGCGACGGCGTCCCGCGCTCGGGCACGTCGCGGCTACGGTCGGGGCGGAATAAGGGGTTCGGCCGCCGGGGGGCTCGGCGCGGCGGTCCCGGCGACCTCGGGAAGATCGGCGATCCCTTCCGACGTCCGCCGCTCGTACGTCCCCCAGCCCCGCAGCATGCGGCGGACCCAGGGCCGGGAGAACACCACCACCACGGGTACGATGGCGAGGACGACGAGGATCACGTCGACCCAGAGCCCGGGGACCCAGGCAGCGCTCGGCATCCCGAGGATCGTGGCGGCGGTGTTCGGGATCAGCACGACCGCGCTCACCAGGGCGAGGACGAGGGCGACGTAGGCGACCCCGAGCATCCGCAGGTTCGACGTGTTGGCGAGGGCCGCGATGTCGTTGGAGGTGCGCCCGAGGGCGTTGGCGGCCTCCGCGAGGCGGTTCGCCTCCGTGGCCGAGCGCAGCGCGGTCAGGTCGCGGGACGCCTGCTGGAGGCCCGTGGCGAGATCGATCGACCGATGAACCCCCTCGTCGATCTCGGCGACCGGCGCCGCGATCCCGGCGAAGGCTCCCCCGAACGACCCGCGCAGCTCCGCGACGAGCAGCTCGAGCCGGAACAGGTGCTTGCGGACCCGGGCCAGCCGGCGCTGGAGCTCGGTGAGATCGGCGAGCGGCGGGGGCGCGCGGGACGCCTCCAGGGCGTCGAGCTGCCCGCCGATCCCCTCGAGCGCCTCCAGGAGGGAGAGCGACGACGCCTCCATCAGGTCGACCAGCGGCCGCCCGGGGGGGGCGGCCTGGGCCCGCGAGGGGAGCGCGGAGGCCGGGACGCTGGGTCCCAGAGGCGTGACGACACCGCCCTCGAACCAAAGCCCGTGCCAGACCGTTCCACCGGGGCCGTCGAGCGTCGCGAGGGTCACCAGGGTCGCCCCGCCGCGGCCCGCGACGGGCCGCCGCGGAGGCTCCGGGCCCGGTAGGCCCACGGCCCGGAGCCCCTCGGCCACGGTCGGCGGAACCGGGGCCGGCGTC
>JASIDM010000179.1 GCA_030044695.1 Thermoplasmata archaeon | reverse complement strand
CCGCGGAGCTCGCGAAGCGCCGGCACGGAGAGCGGCGCATGGAGGTAGACGCATCCGGCACCGAGCGGGACGACGCCCGAGCTCGCCGGAGCGACCTCGGGCGCGAGCACGGGGACCTCCAAGGTGAGTCGCTCGGTCCCTTGGCTCAGCACGAGGCGGCGGCTCCCCGACGGTGCCGGTTCGGTGCTCAGGGAGAGCCGGTCGGGCCCCGCCCCGTCGGCGTTGAGGATCGCGGGCGTTCGGAAGCGGAGGGGGCCGACCTCGGCCGTGCCCGAGATGGCGAGACCCTCGAGCCGATCGACCGACCTCACCTGGACCCTCTCGTCGAGCGATCGAGCCGGACGAACGTCGCGGCGCCCGCCCCAGGAGGTCCCCAGGGCAGGGACGCGTGCGGAACGCCTCGGCGCCGCCGGTCGGTCGGCTCGCACCGTCCCACCTCACTGCGGCGCGATGGGCCATGGCGGAGGACGGTCACGGAATGCCTCCCCCCTCAGAGCCCGGCGGGACGGCGCGAAGCACTTTAGGTATCGGCCGGCCGGGCTCGCGAGATCAGCGGAAGAAGAGCCCGCCCGCGACGCCCGCGAGGAACAGGACGGCGAAGGCGAAGTGCCATCGGAACGCCGTTCGGACCGGGGCGTCGCCCGTTCCGAACCGAAGGTCGACCAGGCCGACCCCGATCGCGATGGTCACGAGGGCGAGGTCGTACGCCCATCCCAGCCCCTCCGCCCAGCCGAAGAGACCGAGCAGGACGAGCGCCACGCCGTGAAGGACGCCGATCGCCACCAGCGAGCCCCGCCGTCCGAACCGGACCGGGAGCGACGAGAGCCCTTGGGCCCGATCGCTGGCGACGTCCCCGAGGCTGTGGACCGTCTCGAACGCCGTGCCCCAGGCCAGGATCGCTCCCACGGCGAGCCACGCGGGAGCCGGAAGACGGGCGTCGATCGCGACAAAGGCGGCGGCCGGGATGATCGCCTCCACCAGGCCGAGGAACGGCGTCGCGAGCCACGAGACCCGCTTCGTGTAGCTGTAGCCGAGGATCAGCGCGAGCGCGACCGGCGCTAGGGCGAGGGCAAGAGGGTTCAGGAACGCCGCCGCGACCACGACCACGGCCGAGCTCGCGGCCGTCACGCCCAGGGCGAACCCGGGCGAGAGCCGACCGGCCGGCAGGGCGCGGTCGGCCGTGCGGGGGTTCTCCGCATCGAGCCGTCGGTCGGCCCAGCGGTTGAACGCGTGCCCGGCGTTGCGAGCGCCGAGGAAGGCGACGACGATCAGGGCGAACGCCAGCGGCGCGGGCCATCCCCCGGCGGCGACGAGCACGAAGCCGAGCGCGAACGGGACGTTGAGCCCGAGGTTCTGGATCTCGAGGAACCGTGCGAGCTCGCGAGCTCCCCCCCGCCGCTGGGACGAGCTCACGGGACCGGGGGCTTCCACCACCGTGCGAGGGCGGGCTCGGCCCGGAGGAGCCGGTCCGCCGCCGCCGACGCGCCGGGGTCCGAGCGGATCTCCTCCGGCCACGGGCGGGGGAAGCCGTCCTCCGGCCGCTTGCGGGTCGCGTCGATGCCAATCTTGCCTCCGTAGTTGGGCGTCGCGTTCGAGATCGACAGCTGGTCGACCGGACCCTCGACGAGCTCGAGATCGCGCGCAGGATCGGCCTGGAGGCCGACCCGGTACAGCACCTCGGAGAGATCGTGGACGTTCACGTCCTCGTCGACGACCACGACGTACCGCACGAACATGAGCTGGCCGAGGCCCCAGAGCGCGTGCATCACCTTGCGCGGGTGGCCGGGGTAGCTCTTGCGGATCGCCACGATCGCGACGTTGATGAAGAGGCCCTCGGCCGGCAGGTCGAGGTCCACGACCTCGGGAAGCACGAGCCGGATCACGGGGAGGAAGATCCGCTCGACCGCCTTGCCGAGCACGGCGTCCTCGGTCGACGGTCGGCCGGTGACCGTCCCCAGATAGACCGGGCGCTCCCGCCGCGTGATCCGGGTGACGTGGAGCACCGGGAACGGCTCGGGAGCGGAGTAGTAGCCGGTGTGGTCCCCGAACGGCCCCTCGACGGCCCGCTCCTCGGGGTCGACGTACCCCTCCAGGACGATCTCGGCCGACGCCGGGACCTCGAGCTCGACGCTCCGGGCCCGGACGAGCTCCACCGGCGCCGAGCGCAGCAGCCCCGCGAAGGCGAAGTTGGAGATCCCCTCGGGGACCGGCGCGAGCCCGCTGAAGACGGTCGCGGGCTCGGCCCCGATCACGGCCGCCACCGGCATCCGCTCGCCCCGGGCGGCCCATTTGCGGTAGTTGTTCGCCCCCACCCGATGGATCTGGGCGTGCAGTCCGAGCGTGGACGGCCCGTACTGCTGCAGCCGGTAGATGCCGGCGTGCTGGGCACCGGTCTCGGGGTCGCTGGTGATCACCACCGGGAAGGTGATCGTACGCCCACCGTCCTTGGGCCAGCACTTCAGGATCGGCAGGCGGCCCAGGTCGACGTCCGGCTCCTCCACCTCCTGGCAGGGGGCCGTGCGGACCCGCTTCGGCGCGAGGGCGCGGACGCTCGAGAGGGTCGCGAGGGTCCCCTCGAGGTCGCGGAGGACCCCGGCGAGCCCCGCCGGGGGGCGCAGCCGCGTGAGGTGCTCCACGCGGGTGGCGACCTCGTCGAGGTCCGAGGCGCCCAGCGCGAGAGCGATCCGTCGGACCGAACCGAGCACGTTGGTCGCGACGGGCATCGTGGATCCGGCGACGTTCTCGAACAGGAGCGCCGGCCCGTCCGCCCGATGGACACGCTGGGTGACCTCGGCGATCTCGAGATCGCGCGAGATCCCGGACCGGACGCGGACGAGGTCCCCGCGCTGCTCCAGGGCGTCCAGGAACGTTCCGAGCGAGTCGAACGGCACGACCGCGGCCCAGCCCTTCTCGTTATTAAGACGCGCCGGGCGCGCGCCCGACGAGGGTTCATAACGAAACCCCCGATGCCGCGCCCCGTGCGCGCGGTGACGCTGCGGTTCCGCACGGAGGACCTCGTGCGCCTGGGCGTCATCCCCTCGGGCCTCTTCGAGAAGTTCGAGGAGGTGGAGCTCCTCGAGACGCTTCGGCTCGACGCCGGCTCGCGGCTGGAGCTGCTCCGCGTACGGCGTCGCGGGCCGCTCCGCACGGCCGAGGAGCTCGAGCGCGACGCCGCGCGGATCCGCACGCTCTACGGGTTGTCCCGGTTCGAGGTCGTCGAGATCCGGCCCCGGAGCCGGGACTACGTCGTCCTGGCGCGTCAGCGCAATCCGGAGCGCCTGCGACGCTGGCTGGCGCTGGCCGGGGGGGGCATCACCCCGGCGGCCCCGTTCCGGGTGGCGGAGGAAGAGACCGTCGCCTCGTTCCACGGGGAGGAGCGGGCCCTGCGACGGGTCCTTCGCCGTCTGGACCGGGAGGAGTTCCCCTACCGCCTGGTACGCGCCAGCGTCCGCCCCGCCGTGGTGGACCGTGAGGACGGCGGGCTCACGCCCCTTCAGGAGCGGGTCCTCGCCCGGGCCTGGGCGCTGGGCTACTACACGATCCCCCGAAAGGTCACCCTGAGCCGGCTCGCGCGCACGACGGGTCGGAGCGCCCCGGCGCTGGGCAAGCTGCTCCGTCGGGCCGAGGGCCATCTCGTCGCGCGATGGCTCGCCTCGCAGGCCGGTACGGCGGAGGTCGACGAGGCCCCGCCCGCCCGTCCCGGGAGCCGCGAGCCCTAAGAACGCGGCCGTCTCGCCGGGCCATGGCCCGTCGGTCCCGCGCGGTCACGGTCGAGTTCCTCCCGGAGATCGTCGCTGCCCGTCTCCCCGTCCGGGCGACCGAGGGCTCGGCGTGCTTCGACCTCGCCGCCGCGGTGGCGACGGAGCTCGTGCGGGGCAAGGTCGAGCTCGTCCGCACCGGCCTGCGGGTCCGGTGCCCCAAGGGGACCTTCCTGGAGGTCCGTCCCCGGAGCGGGCTCGCCTCGCGCGGCGTGCTCATGGTGAACGCCCCGGGCACGATCGACGCGGACTACTCGGGCGAGCTCCGGGTGCCCCTGACGTTCCTCTTCGAGGGGACGTATCGGATCGAGGTCGGCGACCGCATCGCCCAGGTCCGGCTGGTCGGCGAGCTCCCCACGACGTTCCGACCGGGTCGAGTTCCCCCGGTCCCGAGCCGACGCGGGGGCTTCGGCAGCACCGGCCGCTAGCGGTACTCCGACAGCAGCCGCTGGACGTTCCGTCCCGCCGGGGGCGCGGGGGCGATCCCGCCGGCGGCCTCCTGCTGGACGCGCTCGAGCATGGCGTGCATCCGCCGCTCGCGAGCGAAGGCCGACCGGTGCAGCCCCTCGTCGCGGGTCCCTTCGGCCACGAGCACGAGGGCGTGGCCCGCCCGAGCCCGGCCGGTCCGCCCGCGGCGTTGGATGGTGCGGATCACGTCCGGGATCGGCTCGTAGAAGACCACGAGATCGGTCGCGGGGATGTCCAGCCCTTCCTCCGCGACGGAGGTGGCGACCAGGCAGTTGAGCGTCCCCTGACGGAAGCGGTCGAGGATCGCGACCTGCTCCTTCTGGGAGAGCCCGGGATCCTCGCCGTGGGCCGCCTGACCGACGAACCGGGCGGCCCGCACCGCCGGATCGTGGAGCGCCTCGAACTCCGCGACGAGGCGGTCCACGGTGTCGCGGTACTGCGAGAAGACGATCGCCCTCGCCCCCGGCTTGGCCGTGAGCTCGGCGCGGACGCGCGTGACGGCGACGGCGAGCTTGGGGTGTTCGACGGTCATCTCCCGCAGCCGTCGCTGGACCTCGACGACGTCGGGGTCCCCGAGGAACGCCCGCTGCGCCGGGGTGACCCGACGGCCGGTCGGGGCGCCCTGGCGCGCCAGGAACTCCCGGAGCGCGTCGACCCCCTGGCTCTCGATCAGGTCGAGCGCGTGGAGACCCTTCATCATCACCGCCTGGGCGGTGACCGCCGACCACAGGCCGGCGGGAGCCGCCCCCCCGCCCGCGCGCTCGACGGCGAGGCGTCGGTGGAGCTGCTCGCCGACAGCGAGGACGGATCGGCGGCTCGCGTCGCCCTCGGCGAGCAGCCCCAGACGGGAGAGCGTCTGCCCCGCTTTGCGCACGGCGGCCCGGAGGAGGATCGCCAGGTGGCGGACCTCGGGTGGGACCGGCACCGCCACGGTCTCGACCCCGATCCCGTGCAGGTACGGCGCGACGTCCGCGCTCTGATCGGTCCGGTACTCGAAGCGCTCGATCCCCAGGTTCCGCCAGACCTCCCGGATCCGGTCGAGGCTCCCACCGGGCGAGGCCGTCATCGCCAGGACGCGGGCCTTGGCGCTGGCCCGGTTGGCCTCGGCGATCGCGACGTAGGGGTAGTCTCCCACGGCGCGGTGGGCTTCGTCGAACACGATCACGGAGAACGTCGCCAGCGGGAACCCCCCGTCCGCGAGGTCGTTGGCGACGACCTGCGGGGTCGCCACGACGACCTGGGGAGGACGCAGGAGCGCGGCCCGCCGCTCGGGGGCGATCGCGCCGGTGAGCACGAGGGGCGTCGGCGCGAACAGCAGCCGCTCGACCTCCCGCGCGTGCTGGACCACCAGCGGCCGCGTCGGCGCCAGGAACAGGGCCGACCGCGTAGGTTCCCGGAGCAGGAACTCGGCGATGACGCGCAGCGCGATCGAGGTCTTGCCGAGGCCCGTCGGCAGCACCACCAGGGTGTTCTGGGCGAGGGCGCCCGCGGCGATCGCCCCCTGGTAGGCGCGGTCCTCCAGGAGCTCCGGGCGGATGCGGGGATGCTCCACGGTCGTCGCCACCGGGACCCCCGGGCTTCCATCGAGCGTGCCTTAATGAGCCCACGTCTGCCGCCGGGCGTGCTACCGGTACCGTTCGTCGTCGCGGCCGAGGTCGGGGCCGCGCTCGTGCTCCTGTACCAGGGCCTTGCCCTCTGGCTCGCCCGGGAGATGCCGGCGCTCGACCCGACGCCGGCCGCCGCCGGAACGGACCCTGCGGCGAGCGTCAGCGTGGTGATCGCCGCGCGGGACGAGGAGGCCGACCTTCCCAGCGCCCTCGATGCCCTGCTCGCGCAGGACCTCCCAGGGCTGGAGATCGTGGTCGTGGAGGGCGGCTCCCGGGACCGCACCCGGGAGGTGATCGACGCCCGGTCGCCCCGGGTCCGCCGGATCGACGAGCCCCCGCTGCCGCCGGGTTGGGTCGGCAAGAACTGGGCCTGCTGGGTCGGGGCCCGCGCGACCCACGGGGACTGGCTCCTGTTCCTGGACGCGGACGTCCGACTGGCCCCCTCCGCCGTGAGGTCGATGCTCGCGTGGGCGACCGCGGAGCGGGCCAGCCTCACCTCCATCGCCCCCCGCGTCGAGATGGCGAGCTTCTGGGAGCGCGTGGTCCTTCCGTTCTACGTGCAGATGGTCCTCACGTACTTCCGCGCCCCGCACGTGAACCGCGACCGCTCCCGCACCGCCATGATGAACGGTCAGTGCTGGCTCGTCCGGCGGGAGGAGTATCGGGCGCTGGGCGGGCACGAGGCGGTCCGGGGCGTTGTCCTCGAGGACGTGGCGATCGCGCGTCGCTTCCGCGCCGCGGGACGTCGGATCCGGATCGCGTGGGCCCCGGAGCTCGCCGTGACCCGGATGTACCGGGACCGCCACGAGATGTTCGAGGGGATCCTCAAGAACGCCCACGGGACCTCGTTCTCCGCCGCTCGCCAGGCGGGCTTCGTCGCGGCCCTCGTCGGGTTGTTCTGGCTGCCGCTCGGCGTGCTGCCGGTCGGCCTTGGCCTCGGGAACCTCCCGCTCATCGTCACGGGCGCCGTCCTTGAGGTGGCCCTGTTCGGCAAGCACGCCGTCTTCACGCACGCCCTCGGGGTCCGTGCCGCCTACGGGCTCCTGTTCCCGGTCGCGGTCGGCTTCTACGTCGTGATCGCGCTGACGTCGCTGCGCCGCGGGCTGCGGAGGGGATCGGTGACCTGGAAGGGGCGGGCGTACGTCCTGGACCGGTAACCCCGCCCCGCGGGTGAACGGACGCCGTCCGCCGGGAGCTCGCCCCGTCGCGGGGCTTCCCGAGCGACCCTCGAGGGTGACCCCGGGGCCCAGACCCGATCCGCGTCGGGCGCCCTGACCGTCCCCTAATCGCTATCTTCGGAGCCGTTTCCTTCGTCCTGATGGCGACGGCGGAGGAGTACGGCCTGCTGATCGGGGGCACCGAGGCTCCGGCCTCCTCCGGGGACTCCGCCGAGCTCGTGGACCCGGCGACCAACCTCCCGATCGCGCACGTGGCGCTGGGGCGCCGGACCGACGCGGGCCGAGCGATGGAGACCG
>JASIDM010000178.1 GCA_030044695.1 Thermoplasmata archaeon | reverse complement strand
AGCCATCGGCGAGAGGTCCTTCGGATCGCCCGCCGATACGGCGCTCGGAGGGTCCGAGTGTTCGGTTCCGTACGTCGGGGCCAGGCGCGCGAGGAGAGCGATCTCGACCTCCTCGTGACCTTTCGCAAGGGGACCGACGTCTTCGATCAGCTACGCCTCGAACGAGAGTTGGGGACCCTGCTGGGCCGGAGGGTCGACGTGGTGACCGAGGCTGGCTTGCATCCCCTCGTCCGCCCGCAGGTCCTGCACGAGGCGGTTCCGCTGTGACCTCTCCCGACGAACTGCGACTGGACGAGATGCTGGTGGCCATAGAACGAACAAGAGGATACGCGGACCGAGGCCGGACCGCCTTCTTCACGGACTATGACACGCGGGAGCTCGTGTTCCACCATCTTGAGCATCTTTCCGAGTCGGCGGACCAGGCCTCTCAACGACTCAAGCGTTCCCACCCTCTTGTGCCCTGGAAGGATCTTCGCGACCTACGAACCCGGCTCATCCATCAATACATGCGACCCGACCCGGAGGTGGTTTGGGCTTTCGTCCGAGACCGATTGCCCAAGATCGAGCGCCAACTGCGCCGGGTCCGCGCCCCTTCGACTTCAGCGCGGGACGAACGGCGTTCTTCGGCCGCGGAGCCCTGATCCGGCCCTCCGGAGCCCCGAGAGGTACACCGTCTCCCTCGGCCGACTCAACGGCGGACCGGGCCCTTGCTGTCCCGCCTGCTTCGGCGACCCGACGCATCCGACGACGAGCTCGATCGGACGGCTCCCCTCGGGGGCGTCTCATCAGACCGTTCACGCGAGCCGGCCCGTAGGCCAGGTCCGGGGGCACCGGGTTCAGGTGATCTCGAACCGAGCCGAGGCTTGCGCCCCGCTCACGTCCGTCGCGAGGACGGTCGTGCCCGACGTCCCCCCCGGCACGACGAACGTGCAGTTGAACCCGCCCGGCCAGCCCGCGACCTGCCCCGTCGTCAGCGAGCCGCTGACGCAGCTCGTGATCGCGACCCCATCGAACACGAGCGACGCGAGGAGCGCGTCCACGGAGAATCCGTGGCCGACCACCGTTACGGTGGTCCCCACGGGGCCCTCGCCCGGGGTGACGGACAGCGTGGGCGCGGTCACCGTGAACCCGGTCGAGGCGGAGGCCCCCCCGACATCGGTCGCCGTGACGATCGCGGAGGACGTCCCGCCCGGGACCTCGACGGTGCAGCTGAACCCGCCCGGCCATCCGACGACCTGACCGGTCGTCAGGGAGCCGGAGCTGCAGCTGGTGACGCGCACGCCATCGAAGACCAGCGACGCCACGGGCGTGTCCACGGAGAAGCCATGGCCGGTCACCACCACGGTCGCTCCCGTCGGGCCCTGCCCGGGGGTCACCGAGAGCGTCGGGACGGTCACCGTGAACGTCGCGGAGGCGAGGGCCCCCCCGACGTCCGTCGCGCTGACCGTCGTGCCCGACGTGCCGCTCGGGACCGTGAACGTGCAGCTGAACGCGCCCGGCGACCCCGCGATCTTCCCGGTCGTCAGGGAACCGCTCAGGCAGCTGGTGACGGGAACCCCGTCGAACGCGAGGGACGCGAGCGGGGTCTCCACCGAGAACCCATGGCCGACCGCGGTGACCGTGGCGCCGACCGGGCCCTGTCCGGAACTCAAGGACAGCGTCGGGACCGTTACCGTGAACGTCGCCTTGGCCTGGGCGCCGGTCGCGTCGGTCGCCACCACGGTCGCTCCCGAGGTGCCGCCCGGGACGTCGAAGAGGCAGCTGAACCCGCCCGGGTAACCCGCGCTCCGTCCCGTCGTCAACGAGCCTCCCAGCGGACAGCTCGAGATCGCCACGCCGTCGAACACCAGCGACCCCACGGGCGCGTCCACGGTGAACCCGTGGCCCGTCACGTTCACCGGCGCGCCCATCGGCCCCTGCCCCGGCGTGAGCACCAGGTATGGGGTCGTCACCGTGAACGTCCCCGTGGCGACGGTCCCGCCCGCGTCCGTCGCCGTCACGACCGTTCCCGCCGCCCCGACGGGCACCGGGAACGAGCAACTGTAGGCGCCCGCGGCATTCGGCGTCAGCGAACCGAGCAGGCAGGCCGACGCCGGGACGGGGATCGTGGCGAACTCGAGCAGGACCGGGGTCGCGACCGTGAACCCCGTGCCGCTGACCGTCACGGTGGCGCCGACCGGACCCTGCGTTGGCGTGACCGTGATCCTCGGCACGGTGAAGGTCGCGGAGAGGAGCGCCCCCGCGCCGTCCACGGTGATCGAACCGGACTCCGGGTTCACCGCGTAGCCCGCCACCTCCGTGACCGCGTAGGCGTAGCTCCCGTTCGGCTCGTCGAACGTGAGGTCGGTCACGGTCGAGGTCTCCCGGGTTCCGGCCAGGGTCACCGACCACGGCGTTCCCGGCACGAGCCCGGCCTCCGCGAACGTCACCTCGAACGTGACCGGGGCGAACGTCACCGTCCCGGCGACCGGAGCCCCGGCGACGGTGAACGATCCGGCGGGTCCGGCCCACGTGCGGTTCGCCGAACCCGGCGCGTAGCCGTACGTGCCGTTCGGCTCGAGGAAGGTGATCGCGGAGCCGGAGGTGCCGGCGTACGACCCTCCGTCGGTGATGTTGACGTACCAGGCCGTTCCCGGAGGCAGCCCGGACTCCGTGAACGTCACGGAGTACGTCGTCCGGGCGAACGACACCGCCTCGGACGCGGTCCCCCCGTCGATGCGGAACGATCCCGCGGACGCGGAGTAGGCGGGGTTCGAACTGGCGATCGTGTAACTGTACAGCCCGTACGTCCCCGGGAACACGACCGTGGTGCCGTCCGAGAGCTGCGTCGCGCTGTCGGTGCAGGAGCTCCCGCTGACCGTGCAGTTGGCGTCGCCGACGCTCGGGGTCACGGTCACCGACCAGGAGGTGCCGGCCGGCAGCCCGCTCTCGACGAACGTCGCGTTGAACGTCATCGTGTTCTGCGTGTAGTTCCCGGCGTCCAGGGCTCCCCAGCCCGTCGCGAGGCTGTAGCCGGCCTTCGCCTCGTAGTCGGGAGCGAGGCCGCCGCCGTCCGTGTACGTCGTGACGTCGTAGAACGAGGCGAGCGCCAGCTCCCCGGCGTCCTGCTTCTGGCCCATCGGGTACGCCTCCGGGTCGAGGTAGCCGAGCCAGCCCTGGTGCTGGGCGTACAGCGCGTGGTCGATCGTCGCGACGACCCCGCCCTCGACCTGGTCGGCGATGCTGGTCCCGATGAGGTACGTCCCCCCGATGGTCGGGCTCGATCCGGAGCCCGTGCCGACCGCGATCGGGGAGACGGCCGTGCACGCCGGGCTCACCCAGCACGTGAGGTTCTCCGAGTCAGGCCCGACGTCGAGGTCGAGGGGTGTGTCGTTGGCGATCGCCGCGAGGTCCGGCTCGACCCGGTAGTTGCCCGCGCTGACGGCATCCGCCACCGCGGACGCGTCCGCCGAGGCGTTGAACCACGTCGCCCGGTAGTACGACGCGGTCGATCCGACGCCCCCGGTGCCGCCGTAGGTGCTGCCGAAGCCGTCGACCGTGCCGGCCGGCTCGTACCAACCGATCTCCCCGGTGCCGACCCCGTCGTACGGGGCGCCTTCGGTCGCCAAGTGCGGGGGACCCCGCAGGAGCGTCGTGGGGTTGATCGCCGCGGTCGTCCCGCTGACGGCGACGGTCCCGAACGTGTTGTCCGCGATCTCCGCCGGGGGTTCGAGGGTGGTGCCCGAGTCGCCGGAAGCGGCGAGCACGGTGATCCCCCGGGCCGCGGCGATCTCGAGGTCGGAGGTCCAGGCGGCCGGTAGCGTGCCGCTGGTCGTCCAGGAGTTCGTGATGACGCTCACGTTGTCGAGCTTCTGGACGTTGGCCACCGTGTCGGTGCCCCCCGTGTCGCTGAAGACGCCGGTCGACGGGCTGAGGATGTCCGCGAAGTCGGTGTCCAACGCGGCCGAGGTCGACGCGCCGCCGAAGACCTGGAAGACGTTCGCGCCCGGGGCGAGCGAACCGAGCATGTCGACGTCCAGCGTGTTTTCGATGTCGGCCCCGCCGTCGTCGCACGACGCCGAGTAGCCCTCCGAGCCGGAGGGGTACGCGTAGGCGTAGCCCGAGGTCGGCATCGAGTACGCGGTCGGCATCGGCTCGCCGGCCGGGATCGAGTAGTTCCAGTACGACGTGACGTCCGGCAGGAAGACGTCCCAGGCCGAGTCCGCGCTGGGGAGCGTCGAGCAGTAGTGGTTGTAGTAGCCGTCCGCCGCGCAGCTGCTCCGTTCCGAGGTGCAGACCGGGTCCGACCAGAGGATCGCGGCGACGGTCGCGTTCACCGGATAGCCGTACTCCTCGAACAGCCCGGTCTCGTTGTAGGTGACCTGGAGGTCCGGGGCTTCCACGAAGTCCCCGCAGACGTTGGTGTCGCAGGTGCCGGACTTGCCGCTGAGGTTCAGGACCACCGGCTGGTCGTAAGTGTTCGTGAGGCCGTTGTCGCTCACGACCGTGCTCGGGAACGGGTTCTCCGTGCCGCCCGGCCGGAGACTCCCGGCCTCAGAATCCCCCCCGGGCGCGGCCGCCGCGACCGGGGAGTTCTCCTGCGAGGGCACCGAGGCACTCCCCTGGGCCGCGACGGACGTGGAGGCGAGAGGGGCGACGTGCGTCAGGTACTCGGAGTAGTTGCTCAGGCCCTCGACGTCGATGACGTACCCCGCGAGCGGCGCCGGCAGCTTCGGGACCGAGGCCGGGGCGTAGTAGGCGTCGCCGGAGGCCGTGACGTAGGATCCCATGGACGTGTCGAACAGCTCGGCGGCCTCGACCGGCGTCGCGTCGAAGGCGACGGTGAGCCGGTCCGCGAAGGTCGCCACGCTCGAGACGCCGAACGACTCCACGTACTGGACCAGGGCGTCGTACACGGCCGGAGCTCCCCCAAAGTCGGCGTCGAACTGCGAGGCGTCCAGAAAGTGGTGGTACTCGGGCGAGCTGGGGTCGGTGAGGTTGCTCAGCAGGCCGACCAACCGCGATTCGTTCGAGAAGGCGAGCGTGATCAGGATGTCGAGAGGGCCGCCCGAGTCGGTCTGAGTTCGGGAGGAGAGAGTTCCAATATAGGCGGCGCCAGGAACGCCAAGGCCGGGCTCCGTGTACGGCGCCGGCACGAGCGGAGCCTCGTCGAGCTCGGCCACGGTCCACGCCGGAGCCCCCGGCGAGATCGGAGTCGGGACGAGGGCGACGGCGGGGGGCGTTACCGAGGCGCTCGACGGCAGGGCCGCGACCGTGGAATCGGCCGCCGCGAGGCCGCCGGTCAGGAGGGGGACGAGCAGGACGACAACGAGGGTCGCCCGAGCTCGGACCCAGCGGCACCTCATCGGCGCGGTCGTCTCCCCCCCCGCCCGTTGCTTGGGGCGAACGGACCAACGGCTACCCCTTCAAATAGGAGGCTCCAACGCGGAGGTGAGCCCGTCCGCGCGACCCCTAGGACGCGCCGACGCGCGACGCCGCCGTGCCGCGAGCTCCACGGTGCGCACTCGACTCGACGGCCAGGGGCGAACCGTTCGGCCGCGTCCTCGCGGCGGCGGTTGGCGCCCCGGTCGGGTCAGCCGCCCCTTCCCGCGTGCCGCGACCGGGCTTCCACGCGGTCTCGTGGGGCCTCACGCACGGCACGTTCGAGCTTGTCGAGGCAGTTCTCCCATCCCGGGACGAGCCGGGGGAGAATGTGGGGGGCCCCCTGGCGCAGCTCGGCCAACCTCGCGTGGGTGACGTGGACCTGCGTCTGCCCGTCGCCCCACGGTCGTAGCCGGACTGTGACGAGGGTGTCGTAGTACTCACCGTTCTCCGGTTCCGTGCCGACGAACGCCCACCGGTAGACGAGCTCCTTCGGAGGATCGATCTTCACGTACTGCCCTTCGAACTTCCCCGTGCTCACGCCGTCGCGGGAATGCCAGACCTCGATCCGCCCGTCGACGCGGGCGTCCACGCTGATGCGGTCAAGGTCGAGGTCGTCCGGGGTGATCCACTGACGCATCAGGTCGGGGTCGAGAAAGGCGCGGAAGACCCGGTCGGGAGCGGCATGCAGGATCCTCTCGATCCGGACCACGACGTCGGACGGTTCGGGCTGGCTCATCCGTTCCTCCGGGGCCTCGACCGAGGCTCCCGTCGCAGGGCCTCGTCCATCCGGCTCAGACCCTCCTGCCAGAAACGCTCGTAGTAGGAGAGCCACTCGGACGCCTCCCGCAGGGACCGCCCTCGGATCGAGTACAGGTGCTGGCGACCCGCCGCACGGAGGGCGACGACGCCCGAGTCCCTGAGGATGCGCAGCTGCTTCGACACGGAGGGTTGGGAGAGACGGGTGCGGTGAACCAGATCACCGACCGACCGCTCCCCGTCCCGCAGGGCCTCGAGGAGGTGCCGGCGCGACGGTACGGCGAGGATCTGGAAGACGTCGGCCACGGCTGAGGAATCCCTAAAGGGATATATGTCCATTTAGGTATGTAATGGCGGAACCGACGGCCAAGCGCGGACCGGGCGGCTCCGAACGATCGGGGGAGACCACGGTGCGAAGGATCACGGCGAACGTCTACATGACCCTGGACGGCCGAGGCGAGTTCCCCAAGTACCCTGGCTCGGAGCGACCGTCCAAGGGCGTCAGCGCTCTCTTTCGCCACATGTGGTACGATCGGTTCGACGACGTCACGACGGTCATCATGGGCCGACGCTCGTTCCTCGGCCACCAGCGGACGTGGAGCGAGAAGGCCCGCAAGCCGGGCGAGGCGGAGTGGCTCCTCGAGTACCGTCGCTACCTGGACCGGGTGGAGAAGATCTGCCTCTCGCACCGCCTCCGGTCCACGGACTGGGAGAACTCCCGGATCCTGCACGGGGACCTCGGTCGGATCCTGGCCAGGCTGAGGCGCGAGAAGGGGGGGAACATCCTGCTCGAGGGCGGCCCCGCCGTCGTGCGCGAGTGCCTCCGCCGCGACCTCGCCGACGACTACTGGTTCTTCGTCATGCCGGTGGTCTACGGCAAGGGTCCTCGATACTGGGGGCCGATGGGCACCCAGTGCACGCTCCGGCTCGTCGAGACCAAGCCCGGAGAAGACCGGGAGATCCTGCTGCACTACGAGGCGGTCCGATAGGGGACCTCCGGGGGAGGCACCCCGTCCCTGAGCCCTCGCGCCGAACGTTGGGCGAGACTCGCCCCGCCCGAGCGGACGGACCGCCGTGCCCGGGAACCCTCGGCGTTCTCCCTGGGCACGCCGGGCGGTAGCGCCCAGAGGCCGCCGCGGCGACTAACGGTGGCGATAGGTCAGCGAGAACGCTGCGGAGCGAGAGAGCGAGGTGCTCAGGGCGACCTCGGCCGCCTGCGCGCCTCGCAGGAACGCCCCGAGATCCGCCGCCTCCGCCGTTCCTAGGCTTCGCAGGAGGTCCCGCATGCCGGGATCGGC